>BTQQ01000047.1:0-11396 GCA_036985955.1 Zetaproteobacteria bacterium
GAATGTCTAAAAGCTTTGACATAACAAGAAGTTCCGGTTACTATCGCAAGTGGTTTCTAGCTAATGTGAGTTAACCATCCGTAATAACAAGAGGGGAGCATGTGACAAAAGCTGAAATTGCCAAAGTCGTTCACGAACGTGTTGGTCTCTCCAAAAAAGAGTCCGGTCAGATTGTTGATGTCGTTTTGGATGTGGTTCACAAGGCCCTGGAGCAGGGTGAAGACGTCAAGCTTTCCGGATTCGGTCATTTTATGGTGCGCAACAAGCGTCCCCGCCGGGGTCGAAATCCCAAGACGGGAGATGAAATTACTATTTCTTCACGCCGGATCGTTACTTTCCGGGCAAGCCAGCTTCTGAAGAATCAAGTGCTTGGTGAAGATCAATGAACGTCCAGGTTCAAACGCTTCGCAATGCAGGCGTCACAGTTCCCGACCTGCCCGACAAGCTGTTTTTTTCCATTCGGGAAGTCAGTGAGATTTGTGATGTTGAACCCCATGTGCTGCGGTACTGGGAAACAGAGTTCCGTCATATCAAACCGGTTAAGAAAAGCGGGAATCGGCGTTTTTACCGCCAACGTGATATTTATGCTATTTTACAAATCAAGCATCTTCTCTATGATCTGAATTTTACCATTAAAGGCGCCAAGAAACGTCTGATCAATGGTGACATTGATGAACTGGTAGAGCAGAATTCGGCACAGGATACATTGCAACATATTCGTCAGGAGCTTGTTTCCATTCATCAATTGCTGGGTGACTAGCCCCCTTCGGTGGTTCTGAAAGTAACATGTTACGGGACGTAGCGCAGCCTGGTAGCGCACCAGTCTGGGGGACTGGTGGCCGCCGGTTCAAATCCGGCCGTCCCGACCATTTTAGTAAGAGTTATTCCGTGATGATCTCGCAAAAAGGCCGTCCATGGCCTTTTTACTCCGCGGAAAGCGAAAAGTGCGATTTTCACTTTCCTTACAAATCAACAACTTGCGGTACAAGCCATTGATTTGCGCGCCCATCCATGGGCGCTTTGATGACTTCTTACGAAGTCATCATTCCGTATCAGTTCAATGATGAGACGGCACGGTATGAGCCTTGCCTTTGAACGGCCTCGCCGACGCATGGTGGCGGAGCAACTTGTCACGCGTGGCATAACAGATTCCCGTGTTCTCAATGCGATGAACACGGTTCCACGCCACATGTTTGTCGATGCAGCTCTGGCCAGTCACGCCTATCAGGACTCCTCACTGCCGATTGGCGAGGGACAAACTATTTCACAACCCTATATGGTAGGAAGAATGACCCAGTTACTGGCATTGAAAGGTCACGAACGGGTACTTGAAATCGGTACGGGCTGCGGCTATCAGACGGCGGTTCTATCCCGATTATGCCGACGGGTTTATAGTATTGAACGCATATCTTCGCTGCATGAACGTGCACGCCACAACCTGCGCGCAGCGCGGCATGCCAATGTGATGCTTAAATGCGGTGATGGCACGGAAGGTTGGGATGAATATGCGCCATTTGATGCAATTCTTGCCGCTGCGGGGGGTGGAAAGGCACCGGAGGCATGGCTGCACCAATTGCGTGAGGGGGGCGTGCTGGTGATGCCGGTAGGACGGCAGGGAGAGCATGTGCTTGTCCGTTTTCGCAAGCTTGGAGGCGAGTGGTCCGAAGAATATTTTGATGCATGCACCTTTGTACCGCTTGTCCATGGGTAACGACTCAGCCACTCTGTCTTTTGCTCCATGGCGGCGTTGCTGCGATGCTCGAATCCTCACATATAATCTATATGCTCTGATTCTGCGCGTCTCGCGCCTTGCCATGAAACAAAGTCCAGAGCATCTGAGACGTTACCATGGAGCATAATATTCCACCTAAGTTCAACATTCTGAAACCTGCCTGGCTCAGGCGTTGCTATCACTGGACGCTGTCCTGGGCTGAACATCCTCAGGCTCAGGCTGCGCTGTTCTTCATTGCAATCATCGAAGCCAGTGTGTTTCCTATTCCTCCGGATATTCTGTTGATTGCCCTGGCATTGGGACGCCCCGAGCTGGGTATGCGCCTGGCTCTGCTGGCCACTGCCGGATCAGTCATTGGCGCCTGCATCGGGTATATCATTGGTATGCTGTTATTTGCTAGTGTGGCTCAGCCACTGCTCGACTTTTATGGTGCGATGGAGCAATTCGATCATGTGCAGGTATTATTTCGTGAGTATGGTTTGTGGGTGGTATTGATTGCCGGATTTTCACCCATCCCTTTCAAGGTGGTGACCATCGCCGCTGGCACATTCGGATTGCCATTTCCCGGTTTTATTGCGGCAACATGTATTTCCCGTGGTGCCCGCTTTTTTCTGGAGGGCAGTTTGTTGCAATGGGGTGGTGAGCGTTTACGGATGCTGGTGGAACGGCATTTTGAGATTTTAACGATTGCAGTAGCCATACTGGTTATTGCAGGTTTTGTATTTCTATGGTCACTACCAACAACATGAATAAAGCCGCATGCAGCGAATTGCCGGGCGGTCAGTCCGCAAGGCGCATCGGCGCAGCCATAGCATGGCGTTGAGATTTTTTTGTATTCTGGGCCTGCTGGTGTTATCAGCCTGCTACAGGACTGCATTGCCACATGTGCCGGTGAGTAAAAGTGATGCGGTTTACCAGGTGAGGGCAGGAGATACACTGTACAGCGTCAGTAAGCGATATGGCACGGATTACCGCACGTTGGCCCGGCGCAATCATATTCATTATCCCTATACCATTTATAACGGCCAGCGTCTTTACCTGCGGGGGGTTGCACCACGCCCAAGTTATATTCCCCTGCCAAAAAGACACAAAAAAACTGTTCGCGGCAGGAGCGTGAACGGAAAGAAAAAACCTGGCCATGGTGTGGTGAAATCCAGGTCACATAAGAGCGTTTCCATGGTCGGCCATCGCCGGGTGGTTCGTTTGCACTGGCCCGTTCGGGGAAAAGTGACCGGTAAATTCGGTAGAAGGCATGGGAGGCCACACGACGGCATTGATATCAGTGTTCCCGAAGGAACACCCGTTCGGGCTGCCGCTGACGGGGATGTGGTGTATTCCAGCCACCGGCTAACAGGTTACGGCAATCTGATTATTGTTCGGCACACGCACGACATGTTTACGGCCTATGCGCATAACCAGAGTAATCTGGTGCGCCGGGGCAAGCATGTGAAACGCGGTGACGTCATAGCCCGGGCCGGGAGTACGGGACGCGCATCGGGGCCTCATTTGCATTTCGAGGTGCGTCGGGGCCCCACACCCGTGAATCCTCTGGTATATTTACCCAAACGGTAAGGGAGGTGTCAAGCCAGGCGGCTCGTTGCATGTTGTTAGGGCCTGTTCACATAAAATCCAAGCGTAGCGCTGCTGTTCCAAATGACAGAACGGTCTTGTTTTTCTCTTCAATCTGCCCAAACTTCAGACAATTGTTCAAGGGGGTATGATGGCCAAACGCCATAGTGTTGATCCCATCACACTATACATGCGTGAAATATCGCGTTATGACCTGCTGACTGCGGAACAGGAGGTTGAGCTTGCCCGGGCTATCGCCAAAGGCAGTGAAGAAGCCCGGCAACATATGATCAATGCCAATCTACGCCTTGTCGTCAAGATTGCCAGGCGCTACATGAATCGTGGCATGCCACTTTCCGACCTGATTGAAGAAGGTAATATCGGCTTGATGCGAGCAGTGGAGAAGTTTGATGATGCACATGGATGCCGCTTTTCGACGTATGCTACATGGTGGATCAGGCAGTCGGTGGAGCGTGGTATTATGAATCAGGCCAGGACCATCCGTTTGCCAGTGCATATTGGCAAAGAATTTAATGCTATCATGCGTACTGCCAATGTTTTGCGCACACAACTGGAGCGCGAACCGACTGATAAGGAAGTTGCCGAGTATCTTGGAAAAACACCAGAACGCATTCAGGCATTGCAGGGCGCGCATCAATATACGGAAAGTGCTGATGAATTATTGCATGAAGATGGGGATTTCACCCTTTATGATGTCACCGAGGATGAACATGCTGAACAACCGGGTGATCGTCTGGAAGAGAGCATCCGTACGGATATGCTTCATTCATGGCTGGCGCAGCTGACGGAAAAAGAGCGGGAAGTGGTCTATTTGCGCTATGGCCTGAACTCCCGCAATGATTCATGGACACTGGAAGCCATTGGCCGCCATATGGGGGTGACACGCGAGCGTATTCGCCAGATTCAGGTGGGTGCGCTACAAAAGTTGCGTCAGATTATTCATAGGCATGATGTCCACTCCGAGGAGGTGTTGTGACTTCAAGTACGGCTATAAATTTACGGGACTATATTCGTGATATTCCGGATTTTCCCAAAGCGGGCATTACCTTCAAGGATATCACCCCCTTGCTTGCGGATGGCGATGCCTTCGCGGCTTCCATTTCCGGGCTCGCTTGCCAGATGCCGGCCGACGTCGATGCCCTTGTTGGTATTGAATCACGTGGATTCATTTTTGGTGCGGCATTGGCTCAGCAAACGGGGCTGGGGCTGATTCCAGTGCGTAAACCCGGCAAGCTTCCGGCGGATGTGCATGCTGTGGAATACGAACTGGAGTACGGTGTAGACCGGCTGGAAATCCATCGTGATGCCGTGAGCTCCGGGCACAGAGTCGTGATTGTGGATGATTTGCTGGCAACCGGAGGCACGATGCGTGCAACCGTCGATCTGGTGCATAAACTTGGTGCGGACGTGGCGGGGTGTCTCTTTGTCGTCGAGCTTGCTTTTCTGAACGGGCGAAAAGTTTTACAGGATGTCCCTGTTTATAGCCTGATTTCTTACGAATAAACATAACAACTCAGCTCACCCCATGATTTGTCCGATAACTGCGTCAAACATGCTCATTTGCAGGAGCAAACTGTGCGTGTTTTCCTTGTTCTCAAACAAATCAGGAGCAATCTGAGCAGTTACAGCCACCCTGTTGAATAGCTACGGGTAAACAACGCTTGAAGGGGTGCGGGAAAGGCATAAAGCCGCTAGTATACAGCGGCCCCGTTCTTGCGTGGATCATGCGGATAAGGCCCTCGTAGCTCAGCCGGATAGAGCGGCTGCCTCCTAAGCAGCAGGCCACAGGTTCGACTCCTGTCGAGGGCACCACGACAACCATCGGATCAGGGACATGATGGGTGCGTAGAAACCCGTTATGCGCCCACGGACAGGTTTTGTACGAGATTATTAATTTTGGGTCAGGGGAATACATGGTAATGGAACAATTGACTACCGTTATACCGATTCAGATCGAAGAGGAGATGCGCCGTTCGTATCTTGATTACGCCATGAGCGTGATTATCGGGCGGGCGCTTCCAGATGCGCGCGATGGCCTGAAACCCGTACACCGCCGCATTCTCTATGCCATGCAGGAGCTCGGTTGCACCCATGACAAACCGTATAAGAAATCCGCGCGAGTGGTCGGCGATGTGATTGGTAAATACCATCCGCACGGCGATTCCGCCGTTTATGATGCACTCGTGCGTATGGCACAGACATGGAGCATGCGTCATGTGCTGGTGGACGGGCAGGGTAACTTTGGCTCGGTCGATGGCGATTCCCCGGCTGCCATGCGTTACACCGAAGCACGTATGAGCCGTCTTTCCAGTGAGCTGTTGGCGGATATTGATAAAGACACCGTTGATTTCGCCCCCAATTATGATGATTCACTCAAGGAACCCAGGGTATTGCCGGCGCGGTACCCCAATTTACTGGTCAACGGTTCGCAGGGGATTGCCGTGGGCATGGCCACCAATATTCCGCCGCATAATCTGGGCGAAACCATTCATGCGACCATTGCTCTGATCGAAACCCCCGATATTGATGATGAAAAACTTATGGGGATTATGCCGGGGCCGGATTTTCCCACTGGCGGTTTTATTTATGGACGCCAGGGCATGCGCAATGCTTTTCTGACGGGACGCGGCTCCGTGACCATGCGCGCCCGTGCCATCGTGGAGATTCACCCGCGTACCAAGCGGGAATCATTGATCGTTACCGAGCTGCCATATCAGGTGAACAAGGCCACGTTGATCGAGAACATTGCAGCGCTTGTGCGTGACAAGAAGATTGAAGGTATTTCTGATCTCCGTGACGAGTCCGACCGCGACGGTCTGCGTATTGCCATCGAACTGAAAAGGAATGAAATTCCGGAAGTTGTGCTGAATAATCTGTACAAGCATACGCAACTGCAATGCAACTTTGGTTGCAACATGCTGGCGCTGGTGGACGGGCAGCCGAAATTATGCGGTGTTCGTGAATTCCTGAACTATTTTGTGGACCATCGGCGTCAGGTGGTGACCCGGCGTTGTCTGTTTGATCTGGCCAAAGCGGAAGCCAGGGCGCATATCCTTGAAGGCCTGTTGATTGCGCTGGATCATATTGACGAGGTTATCAAGTTGATTCGCGCCAGCCGGACAGCCGATGAGGCGCGTGACGGATTGATGCAGCACTTTGGCCTGTCGGAGAAACAGGCCAAGGCGATTCTGGAGATGCGTTTGCAGCGTTTGACCGGGCTGGAGCGTGACAAAATCAAGGCGGAATATGAAGAAGTGCAAAGCACCATTACACGCCTGAAGGCGATTCTTGCTGATGAAAAGTTATTGATGCAGGTGATTGTTGAGGAATTACAGGCGGTGCGCGACCGGTATGCCGATGACCGCCGTACGGAAATCATGGATGAAACAGCCGAACTTTCGGTGGAAGACCTGATTACCGAAGAGGACATGGTGGTGACCATTTCCAACGAGGGGTATATCAAGCGTAATCCGGTTTCATTGTATCGCGCCCAGCGCCGGGGCGGCAAAGGCAAGACAGCCATGACTACCAAGGAAGAGGATTTTGTTACGCAGTTGATGACTGCTTCCACACATGATTTTCTGTTGTTCTTCTCGGATCGTGGGCGCGTGTTCCGCAAGAAAGTCTATGAAGTGCCACAAGCCGGACGTGCCGCGCGCGGCAAGGCGCTGGTCAATCTGCTGCCCGTAGAGAAGGGTGAGAAAATATCCGCAACACTTGCCGTTCGGGAATTTGATGAAGGGCATTATATTGTGATGGCGACGAAAAAGGGTCTTGTGAAAAAAACCAAATTGACTGATTACGCCCATATTCGAGCCAATGGTATTATCGCCATCAAGCTGGATAAAGATGATGATCTGATTGCAGTGCGTATCTCCAATGGCGAGCAGGAAATCATACTGTCATCGAGCGGCGGCAGGGCGATCAGGTTTGCCGAGACGGATGCGCGGCCCATGGGACGTGCAACACGCGGTGTGACCGGCATGCGTATGCCCAGGGGTGATACGGTGATTGGCATGACGCTGGTGGTAGAGGGGGCCAGCCTGCTGGCTGTTAGCGAGAACGGTTTTGGCAAGCGCACTTCAGTGAATGAGTATTCACGTCAGAAGCGCGGCGGACAGGGTGTGTTTACGCTCAAGACCGGCGGGCGCAATGGCGCCATGATTGGCGCGCTCCAGGTGGGGGATGAGGATCAGGTCATGCTGATGACTGATACCGGACGGTTGGTGCGTATTCGCATGAATGGCGTATCGGTGATTGGCCGCAACACCCAGGGTGTGAAACTGATTAACTGTTCAGCCGATGAGAACGTGATTGGTGCAGTACGCGTGGCGGAACATCAAACCGATGGGGAGGCTGATGAGGAGGAGGCGGACGAGCCTGCGACCGGGGAATGATTGATCGCCGGGAATTCCGTAAATCCTTTGATGCGATGCAGGCGCAGCTTTCACGTCGTGGCATGGACGTCATTGAAGCTGGCAGTCCGTGGAGCAGGGCGCGAATGCTCGATGTCCGGCAGCGTGAACTGAAAACTGAACTGGAAGCTTTGCTGGCTGAGCGCAATCGTGTGTCCAAACTGATTGGGCAGAAGAAGTCAAAAGGGGAAGATGCATCCGAAGAACTGAAGGCAATGCAAGCGGTTGCCAAACAATCGAAAATACTGGATGCCGAAGCCAGACAGGCGGAAGAGGCATTCGCCTCCACATTACTGGAAATACCCAATCCACCGCATGAATCAGTGCCGGACGGCAATGACGAAAATGATAATGTCGAACTGCGCTGCTGGGGCGATCCGGGACAGGATGAGGTTCCTCCCCATTGGGAAATTGGCGTGGAACTGGGCATTCTTGATTTCAAAGCCGGAGCCACGCTTTCCGGCAGCCGTTTCACCGTGTTGCGTGGCATGGGGTCACGCATGGAGCGGGCTTTGATGCAGTTCATGCTGGATATGCATGTGGATAAGCATGCTTATGAAGAAGTGTGGGTGCCTGCGATTGTCAATCGAAAAACCATGACGGGAACGGGGCAATTACCTAAATTTGCGGACGATCTGTACAAGCTCGAGGACGAGGATGTATTCCTGATTCCAACCGCTGAGGTTCCGGTCACCAACCTGTATCAGGATACGATTCTGGATGCCGGCGCCTTGCCGATTCGGCACTGTGCTTATACCCCTTGCTTTCGCCGCGAGGCTGGTTCCGCGGGCAAGGATGTGCGCGGTATGATTCGCCAGCATCAGTTCGACAAGGTGGAGTTGGTGCAGTTCGTCCGGCCGGAGCATGCCCTTGCCGCGCTGGAGGAATTGACGAAGCATGCCGAGGCTGTGCTACAGGCGCTGGAATTGCCCTACAGGGTTGTGGAGCTGTGCACCGGTGATCTCGGGTTCTCCGCGCAAAAGACCTATGATCTGGAAGTCTGGCTGCCGAGCCAGAAAGTTTATCGTGAAATTTCCTCCTGTTCTTCATTCGGGCAATTCCAGGGCCGGCGGGCCGGAATTCGTTACCGTGACGAGCATGGCAAGCCACAACCCGTAGCGACGTTGAATGGGTCAGCGCTTGCCATTGGCCGTTGTCTGGTGGCCATTCTGGAGAATGGTTGGCAGGCGGATGGTTGCGTAAGGATACCGAAAGCTTTACAGGCGTATGCCGGCGATGTAGAGGTGATTTCCAGGTGAAACAATAATGGATAAAGGACGCAGGGATGCCACCGTCTGAAAGGAAGGATCGCCGGGCGCATGCCCGTTACCATATCACGCTTGAGACGGAAGTTTCCGTGTATGACGATGGGCGGTTTGAACGGATTGAATCCACGAGAATCAAAGATATTTCGGGCGGTGGTGCGCAGTTTGTGAGTACGTGCATTGAGTACTATTCCATCGGCCAGGCGCTTCATTTATGCATTCATCTTCCTGGCGACCGTGGGGAAGAACAAACGATTGAATGCGCGGCTCATGTAGTATGGATCAATGGTCAAAAGGAGCCTTTGGAGTCATCCATTAGCATTGCCATGAACTACATGTTCGATGCCGCGCAGATTAAATCATTGGTCATCCATTCAGGAATACCTAAATAACCGCTATACCGCGCTCAGTAACTCCATGAACCGCTTTTGCGATGCGAAGCCTTATGTGCCGGACAAGGCTTGCAACCGCTGCATGTCGCTTGAAGAAGGGTGGTGGCTTATACCGAGCAGAATGTCTGCCAGTTTCCGTTCACCCTGGCTTGCCTGTTTATCCGATGCCAGGGATCGCAGGGCTGCAGCATCGCTTCCCTGAACCGAGTGCCGCATGCGCATCAGCGCGCCAGCCAGAGTCTTTTCCCCAGCCGTTGCATGATCATCCTGGATAATATTTGCCAGGGTGTTTTTTTCACTATCACCGGGATAATGGTTCAAATGCATCACAATTCCGGCCATGGTGCTGATGGCGGAACCGCCAGCTAACGCGACGGGTGGTACAGCCCAGAGCAATACCGGTAAGACCAGTAAAGAAGCAATTATTTTTCTCATGATGTACCTCCATATCTTCTATCATAGACCAGTAACATTCATAGTTGCCAGATGAATATTATGCCGTTCTGATGCGTCGGCCTGACCTCTGTATTTATTACGTTTGCGGACATTGCCATTTTATGTGATTTCACCGGATGATGTGTCATGACTGACGCGTGCGGTATGCAACGTTGTACATTGTTAAAATAAAGGTTCCGGACCGGGCGGATCAGGTGAAAAGTCCGGACTGGCGTTCGAGGAAGGTAAAACGTAAAGGGAAAGCGCCAAAAGAAGTGGTGACGGAAACGCTGGCCAGGGCGCATGCGCTTTTGGCTTTTGAGAAAGCCGGTTGAAAGCTGTGGGAACCGGAAACTTCTTATCATGCCTGTTTTGGGGCTGAAAAGGGATGTCCAGGCATGGATAACAGCCTGGTCCGACCCCGTACAAGTACCTTATAGAGGGCTGCGTGGTGATGGAAAAGGCTTCAATCCTGGACCTGACGCTATCGGTTCTTGCACATGACCATGCTGGTGACTATAATCCGGATTGGTAACAAAGGTGGTATGATATGGCAACGATGAAAGCGTCTGTATTCAAGGCAAAATGCCTGGGCATCATGGATGAAATTAATGAAACAGGCGAAGAGATTATCATCACCAAGAATGGTCGTCCTGTTTCCCGCCTGTTGCCCTTTCGCAATAAACCCAAAACCCTGTTTGGTCTTCATGCCTCCGGCATTCACGCATCGGATGATTTGATTGAACCCGTAAACGAAAGCTGGGGGGCTGAAAAAGGATGATCATTCTGGATACCCATGCGCTGGTATGGATGGATGCCGGAGATTCCTCGCTCGGCAAGCGAACGATTCAGACGGTTGATCAGGCGCTGGCGGATGATTCACTGGCTGTTTCTGCTATTTCATTCTGGGAGGTGGGGATGCTGGTCAATAAGGGGCGGCTGAGTATGGACTTTCCGCCTGATGTATGGCGTAGCGATCTTTTAAGCAGAGGGCTGATTGAGTTACCCATGGATGGTAAAGCAGGCATTGATGCAGCCAACCTCCGGAACTTTCATGGCGACCCTGCCGACCGCATCATTGTTGCAACAACGATTTTAACAGGCTCATCGCTGGTAACCGCGGATGAAAAAATTCTGAATTGGGAAGGGCTTGCTCAAAAGGTCGATGCCCGGCATTGATCTGGATCTGCCGGGCTGCCAGCACAAAGTGGAGGGGCATGAAGCGCGTATTTCGACGTTGGAACGGAAGGTTGCCTGATGCAGGTGGCTTTCCAATGTTAAGTTGTAAAGCCCGGTGAGAAACTTGATTTATTGGGTTGAAAATGGATTCGGATGAGGTGATAAAATGAAAGAAATATTGACAGCCGTCTTTGAGAAATCTCGGCAAGGCTATATTGCTTATGTCGAGGAATTACCAGGGGCGAATACCCAGGGGAAAACATTAAAGGAAACGAAGGAAAACCTGATTGAGGCCATCCAACTTGTGATTCAGGCCAATCGTCAACTTGCGGAAGAAGAAATTGCAGCTTCGGACAGGGTTGTTGTGAAGGAGTCGTTGGGCAGTATT
>BTQQ01000048.1:0-11289 GCA_036985955.1 Zetaproteobacteria bacterium
ACATTCCTGCGCCGCGAGAACCGTGAACACATTCGGCGTCTGGCAACATCCGCGCATGTGGAAAGCCGGGTGTTCTGGCTGGATGTAGATGAATCCGCCCTGCGCAGGCATATCAGACAGCGAATGCAGGCAGATAAAGATGTCTCGGATGCCGATTTGCATGTACTGGATATGCAACTGGCGAATTATCAGCGGCCACAGGAGGCGGACATTTGTTTTCTCTCATCCACTGATGAATGGCCCGTGAAAGCATAAACCGCAGGTTCCGGCTTTGCCGGGTTGGGCATTATTCCGTATGCAGGTGCTTATGGGTACCATCACAGAACGGCGGGTTCGATGTGTGTTTGCATTGGCACAATGCCACAGTCTTTTTTTCTGTCAGTAATATCTGCTTTGGTAAAAACTCGGTACCTTCGTGAGAACCGTCGCAAAAGGGCTGGTTTTTGCTCTTGCCACAGGCGCACCACCAGTATTCACCCGGTTCAAGTTCAAGTACAACCGGTTCATGTGCTACAATCGTGGGCTCACTCATAATTACCTCCCTGCTCAGATCAGGCTGTTAATGATGCAGCATCTGCTCATGTTCGGAAAGTGAGCGTTCAAAGGCAGGGCGCTCAAATAGCCTGTCCATGTAAGCCTCGAGGTTGGACCATTTGGTGGTATCCACACCCATGGGTGAGAGTCTCCACAGAACCGTTGCCATGGAAATATCCGCCAATGTATAACATTCACCCACAAAATAATCCTGGCGGGCCATATAGGTATCCAATGCTTCCAGATAATCACACAGCTTGGCCTTAACATCCGCCTTCCTCCGCGCGGACTGAAATTCCTCATACAGGGGATACAACTCCTGCTCAATACGCAATACCGCCAGACGCATTTGCGCACGTTCGGCTGGCGACCCTGGCTTCAACGGTGGATGCGGATAGCGTTCATCCAGATACTCATTAATCACAGAGGCTTCAAACAGGATGGTGTTCCTGTCTTCCAGCGTTGGCAGCTTGCCGGACGGGTTGCGATCCAGCAGCTCCCGGGGAACCGCTCCATCTTCCACATCAATAATCTCACCCGGCAACTCTTTTTCCGCCAGAACAATTCGCGTGCGATGGGAATCGGGACTGGTTGGGTCCGAATACAATATGATCATGAATACCTCCGGGTCATGATGATACCATTACAAAATCATCATCGCGCCTGTGAGCGGGCGCACAAGGAAAGTGGAAACCGTGATTTTCACTCCCCGTAAAGTCAAAAAGGCCACGGATGGCCTCTTTGTGACTTCATCAAGCAACAGGCGCGGCATTATAGCGATTTTTGCAGAAAAATAAAGGGGTTAATCGCCTTAATGGATCGAATCGACTGGAATCTCCTGCTACTAATACCTTCATAAATAAAGCCATATGCAGCGAGTTGCCGGGTGGTCAGTCCGTAAGGCGCATTGGCGCAGCCATAGCACGGCTATGGTAAGCCGATGCAACGCAGCAGATGGCCGCCCGGCGGCTCGCCCGGAGGGAGCCCCACAGGCGCCCGGCTCCGCGTTACGATGCTTGGCAAGGGAACAACCATTCCCTGCGCACCGCGCCTTGATCCGAACCGCCTGTGGAGCTCTGCATGTGGCTTTATTTATGAAGGTATTAGTGACTATTCGCTTCCTGCACTCATCAATTTAGCCTGAATAAAGGCATCAATATCACCATCAAGAAAAGCCTGTGTATTGCCGGTTTCCATGCCTGTACGCAAATCCTTGATTCGCGACTGGTCGAGCACGTAAGAGCGTATCTGGTGGCCCCAGCCGATGTCGGTCTTGTCATCTTCCATAGCCTGTTTCTCGGCATTCTGTTTTTCAAGTTCATGTTCGTATAACCGGGCCTTGAGCATACTCCACGCTGCCGCCCTGTTTTTATGCTGCGAGCGGTCATTCTGACACTGCACCACAATCCCTGTCGGCAGATGCGTCAAACGTACAGCAGAATCGGTCTTGTTGATGTGCTGACCACCGGCGCCCGAAGCACGATAGGTGTCCGTGCGGACATCCGCTTCATTGATTTCAATATCGATCTCACGATCAATGTCGGGAAAAGCAAATACCGAAGCAAAAGAAGTATGGCGGCGATTCCCTGAATCAAACGGTGACTTACGCACCAGCCGGTGAACACCAGTCTCCGCTTTCAGAAAGCCGTAAGCATATTCGCCTTTCACCGACACTGTGACTGATTTGATGCCTGCCTCTTCTCCGGCCGTACACTCCATCAATTCGGTTTTGAAGCCCTTCTTTTCCGCCCAGCGCAGGTACATGCGCAGCAGCATCTCCGCCCAATCCTGCGCCTCGGTGCCGCCGGAGCCTGCATTGATATCCAGAAATGCCGATTCGGCATCATTCTCACCACCCAGCATCTGAGCCAGCTCAAGTTTTTCAATCTCAGCCTGTACGGTATCCAGTCCTTCAACAGCCTCAAGCTGGGAATCCTGGTCATTCTCCTCAGCCCCCATCTCAAATAACGTGGAGGCATCTTCAAGTGCCAGGTCGGCGTCATGCCATGTCTTCAGGACACGTTCAAGACGTGTGCGATTCTGCATCAGGCTTTGTGCTTCTTCGGGATGATCCCACAGTGTGGGGTCTTCAATACGCGCATTCAGCTCGCGTAATTCATCTTCCTTGCTTTCAACGTCAAAGCGACCTCCGCAGCGCATTCAGGCGACTGGCATAATCTTCTGCCCGCGCCCTGAATCCTGCGATTTGATCTTCGATAGTCATCATTTACCCCGCTGAAATAGCCTGTGGAATCGGGCCGGAAGGTACATGTTCATCACATCAAATCAACTGTAGCGCCTAACCCTTTAGCAAGAGTATGTTTATTTCACCACCATACTGAATTGCGATGGTAAACCTCTATTTATCACAAATATGCTGGCTATTTCCCGATTGTTCGACTATAGCATATATATGCAGATTGTTGGTATCTCGTTCCCACCGATGGTGAATGTTTCCGAATTACAACGAGGAGTATCACCTGTCGGATTACAGCCCACACCGGAAACGGGGAGAACATCTCCTGCATTGCGCTCCGGACGCACGCCCGCGTCGCCAACAACTGTCGTGCCCGGACCCACACCCGCAGTGTCGCAATCCAGTTCAAGCCTTACGGCTCTACAGCGTCAACTGTTCGAATTCGGGCTGAGAATTGTGACAGGAGGATTCTCCCGGCTAGTGGTGGATATCCTCAGATTAACACCTGCCACGCCACCACCACTGGTAACGGAAAAACCAGCGCTGAATAACCGTCCCGAATCCGTATCGCCCGTCGTAAACATGCCGACCCCACAGACATCCATTGCCGCACCCATCCCAATGGAAACACCACTATCTGCAAACCAGTCAGCACCAAGGGAAGCAACACCGGTGGTCATCGAAGCCCCGTTCGGGATTCATCCTGAAAATGCACAGGCCACGGCTGTTAACCCGCCCACACCGGCACAGGCCTCACCAGCCAGCCCTGTTCCGGCAATCGTAACAGCGGTAAGTGAAGTCGCCCGCTCCGCCCCACTGCAGCAACACGGAAAACACAGGCTCGATATCTTTGATAGCCAGTCTGCTGTCGGGAGCCGTGCAGGCCACCCGCATACACTGACCGGAACCCTCCTGGACCGTACCGCCTAGGAATCTGTCGAACTTAGAGAAATTGTAGCGAACAGGTGGAAAACGAGACCAAAACAGCATGCTTTTGACTCAGGCTTTCAGCCCTCAGGTTCCGAGGTCAACGCATCCTCGACAATAAATTGAATCGCATCACCCCCGCGCCAGTCATCCTTCTGTAACTGGCCGACCAGCGACACGATCTGACCGGACTGGAGCACGTCACTCAAGCCGTTGCCGTTAAACGCAATAGCATCCAGCCAACATGTGCCATCGGATAACTTGAGACGCACAACACCACCTTTTAAATCACGACGGTCAGCAATATGCACATCCCGCACCAGCCATGTACAGGCCGGATTGCCATGTCCGACAGGCTCAAAACGCTGCAAACGCTCTGCCAGACCGATATGCATCGCACCTAAAGCCAGCACTCCGTCAATGGCCTGAATATGGGCTTCGCCCGCACTTTTCTGCTGTTCTAAAACGGCGGACCCAAAGGCGGCAACAAAATCATCCCACGCCCCTGCCCTGATCGTGCCTCCACCCGCGCCAGCATGGCCGCCAAAGCCTTCGAGATAATCGCTGCATGCATTCAGCAATTCCCCCACATGGAATTCCGGTCTGCCGCGCAATGAAATGCGAATTCTATCGTCAGGCGTTACAAATCCAACGGCAGCCGGTCTGCCATGTTTGCGTGCAAGTCTTCCCGCTGCCAGCCCCACCACGCCTGCATGCCAGCCCTTGTCGTAAACGGCCAGCGTATCGAGCCCATTCAGTCTGGTTTCGGCCTGTTTGAACACCTCCACTTCCACCTTCCGCCGCTGTTTATTGGTTTCATCCAGCACCCCGGCCAACTTTGCCGCCTCATCCGCATCAGGCGTAGATAACAACCGCATTGCCTCCTCGCCATGCCGCATGCGTCCAGCCGCATTGATGCGCGGCGCCAGATAAAAACCAATGGTTTCCGTCGTGACTGCTTTCCTGACTCTGGCCACCTGCATCAGCGCCGCCATACCCATGGAGGGTGTCGAATTCAACCGCTGCAGGCCATGATGTACCAAAACCCGATTCACGCCGACCAAATCCATCACATCGGCCACCGTTGCCACCGCTACGCGGTCCAGCAATTGCCGCAGGTCGTACGCGGGAGGCTTACCCTTCTCTTTCAACCGCTTCCAGACGGACATAAGCAGAAAAAAAGCGACACCCGTACCACACAGCTTCCGATCGGCAAAACCACAGTCACGACGTGCCGGATTAAGCAATGCAAAAGCATCGGGCAGTTCCGATTCAGGCAAATGGTGGTCGGTAATAATCAGATCAAGCCCGAGCTTCTTTGCTTCGATACAGGCATCAAAGCATGTCGTTCCGGTATCCACGCTAATGCCAAACCGGACGCCGGTCGCCACGACTTCGCGGACAACGCTTGCGTCGATCCCGTGCCCGTCTTCAGCCCGGTGCGGAATGGAGAATGACACGGCAGCGCCCGCACCGCGCAGTGCTTCCACCAATATCGCTGTTCCATTGACGCCATCCGCATCGAAATCACCGAATATATGAATGAGTTCGCTTCCCATAACGGCTTGCACCACCCGGTCCGCCGCCTTATCCATATCCTGCATCGCATCAGGATCAGGCAAATCGGAAAGACGCGGGGTAAAAAAAGCATCGGATTCGCCCATATTCCGTGCATCTAATAGTCCTTGCCATGCCATCAGCGGATCGTTGGCCTCAAGTGGCCCGTTCCGCCATGCCAGTTTGCGCCCACGTTGTGTTTTTACCTTCGGAAGCGATGTCATAAACGGCGCAGCGCAGCAAACAGCTTTTCTTCATCCTTCACACTGGAAGTATCCCATGTTTTATGGCGAAACAGGTTAAAATATGATTTTGTAAGATGAACTACATAATCTTCTCCCGCAAGAAGAAGGTGCACCGGCAAGGGGGCTTCCGGCTTCAGAAGATCAGGCAAGCGATCCGCTTCAGTAATGGTCATGTTCGCGTCCTTTCCATCCGCAACCGCTTGCAGGAAAGGATTCCGGGTCGCAACCGTCGGCATACCTTCCGACGCGGCGGCTGGCCAGACACTTTCACCCCAAATCCACAAACCATTAATTTCAGATTGTCCGCTACGATGTGGAGGCTGATTGTTATGCAATATCATTTGAATCTCGGATACCAAACGCATCAATCGTCCGCCATCGGAGCCTTCGGGGTGCCGGTTCGGTAATGTTTTGCCGGAAACTCGTGCAAAAGACATGGGTTGGGCATCCATTGGATCGCAACAGGTAAGCAACAGGGCCGTTCCAACGCGCAGTAAATGCATCCCCTCCTCTCCCAGCAATGGATTCAACACATCACATAACCAGATGGCATCCTCCGCACACCAGGGAAACAACCCCTCCGGTATCACCCGCACCTGATCCCGGCCAAGCTGGCTATGATATGGCGAGGCTACCCAGCATTGTTTTGTATCCACCGGAATATTGCTGCATTGAGTTGCCAACAATACCGCAGGGGACGCATCCACAATCGCCGCGTACCATTCCAACGGTGTTTTATCTTTACATGAAAACCATTGCCGCCTGCGAAATTCCAGCTTCTTATGCCATGGTAATAATGCCGGATGAAGCGTTAGCGTCTTATTCCCTTCGATAAGAGCATCACTGACAATCAACATATGCGTCCCGTCGGCAGCAGACGATTCAGCTATCAAGCACCTTCCGCACTGCATCCTCGGTGGCATCAATGGTCACCGGGCTGGGCACATTCTGCATCGCCGTATCCGGATCCTTCAGGCCATTGCCGGTCAGCGTGCAAACGATTCTGTCTCCCGGCTTGAAAACACCAGCTTTATTCAGCTTGATGACGCCAGCCACAGAGGCCGCAGATGCCGGTTCGCAGAATACACCTTCGAGACTGGCAAGCATGTCGTAAGCTTTCAGGATTTCCTCATCCGTAACGGCTTTGATACAGCCGCCGGACTCATCACGCGCAGCTTCCGCCTGTTTCCACGAGGCAGGCTTGCCGATACGGATCGCGGTCGCCACTGTTTCGGGGTTCTCCACCGGCGCACCGTTGACAATGGGAGCCGCGCCTGCAGCCTGAAAACCAATCATCTTCGGCAAACTCTTGCTGATGCGCTTTTCAAAGTATTCCTTATACCCCATCCAGTAGGCGGTAATATTGCCTGCGTTACCCACCGGTAATGCATGGTAGTCGGGCGCAAATCCGAGTTCATCAATAATCTCAAACGCAGCAGTTTTTTGTCCCTGAATACGGTACGGATTGACGGAATTAACCAGTGAAATTGAACCGTCCGCAGAAATTGTGCGCACCAATTCCAGCGCATCATCAAAATTACCACGGATCTGAATAACTCTGGCCCCATAGCGCATGCCCTGCGACAGCTTGCCCAACGCAATTTTACCATCGGGAATCAGCACATAGGCTTCCATGCCACAGTTGGCTGCATAGGCGGCGGCGGAAGCGGACGTATTGCCGGTGGAAGCGCAAATCACTTTACGTGAACCGGCGTTATATGCCTGCGTCACCGCCATCGTCATGCCACGATCCTTGAATGACCCGGTTGGGTTCAGGCCTTCAAACTTGAGAAAAATCTTCAGTTCCGGATTAATGGCGTTGCGCAGGTTCATCGACTCATGCAACGGCGTATCGCCCTCATAGAGAGTGATGACCGCATCATCCCCGCCAATGGGCAAAAATGCCCGGTAGCGGTTAATCACTCCTTCATAACGTGGCATAGTTATTATCCTTTCATGTTGTGTAACTGCTCAGATTGCTTCTTTACGCAAAATCAGCACATCTTTTTCAACGCTGGCAAGCGCGATGATACGGCTGATAGCCGCCTGCAAGTTTCCCTCGCTGGTCTCATGGGTCAGCATGATGATCGGCACCGCCTGAGCTGAATTCCGTTCTTTCTGCATCACGGCCTCCAGACTGATACGATGATCGGCCAGAATAGATGTCACTGATGCAATCACCCCCGGCTCATCCTTCACCATCAGACGCAGGTAGTATTCACATGCAACATCTGCCATCGACAACGTTTCCAGTTCCCTTCGCTCACCAGCTACAAACCCCATGGGCGGCGCCAACTTGTCCACACCATCCGGCACATCGCCCGAGCAAACCCGCGCAATATCCATAATATCGGCAACGACAGCCGAAGCCGTCGGCCGCTCACCGGCTCCACGTCCGAAATACATCGTATGCTCGACGAAATCGCCGGAAATCTGTACGGCATTGTAAGAGTCGGAGACTTGTGCAATCTGGGCATCCAGTGGAACCAGAGTCGGATGCACGCGCATTTCCACCTGTTCTACAGCACCATGCTTGCCATGCGGCTTGGCGATGCCGAGAAGTTTGATACGGTAGCCCAGTTCTGCTGCGGCCTCAATATCCGCAGCGCTAATCCGGCTGATTCCCTCGGTGAACACCTGGTCAAAACGGATTTTCGAGCCGAATGCCATGGCCGCAAGAATGGCCAGTTTATGGGCCGTATCAACACCTTCGACATCAAATGTCGGATCAGCTTCGGCATAACCCAGTGTTTGCGCCTCTTTGAGCACGTCCGCGTAGTCCGCACCCTCATTCTCCATCTTGGTGAGAATAAAGTTGCAAGTCCCGTTTAAAATTCCATATACCGATTCAATGGCATTGGCAGCAAGCCCCTCGCGTAACGCCTTCAGGCACGGGATGCCGCCGCCGACGGCTGCTTCAAACCCGATGGCCACACCCTTTTCCGCCGCCAGAACAAACAGTTCCTCACCATGTTTGGCAATCAGTGCCTTGTTGGCTGTCACCACATGTTTACCATGCGTGAGTGCCGTCGCCACAAACGTTCGCGCAGGTTCATATCCGCCAATCAGCTCCACCACCAGATCAACATCGTCGGCATTGACCACATCCGCAGCATCATCGGATATCCTAACACCGGAAAAATCGAGCCCCCGATTACGTCCGGTATCCTTATCCGCCGCCGCTACCAGACGAATGGTTTTGCCCAGTCGGCGAGCCATCAGTTCCTGTTGCTCCAGCAAAATACGGGCAACACCTGTCCCGATGGTTCCGAGCCCCAACAGCCCTACCCTGATCTCATGCATGCTCATGCTCCCGCATTCAGAAAATTTCGAATTCCACGTAATGCTTGCCGCGTCCGGTGTTCGTTTTCAATCAATGCGATACGCACATATTCATCACCATATTCGCCAAAACCGATACCGGGTGAAACTGCCACGCCTGCCTCGCTCAACAGTTTTTTGGAAAATTCAAGCGATCCCATCGCCTTGAAATCATCCGGGATTTCCGCCCATGCAAACATCGAAGCCTTGGGCTTCTCGGCCATCCAGCCCATTTTATGCAATCCGTCAACCAGCACATTGCGGCGCGACTGATACATATTGCGAATCTCGCCCACACACTCCTGAGGCCCGTTCAACGCGGTGCATGCGGCAATCTGTAGCGGTTGGAACATACCATAATCCAGGTAGGACTTGATCTTGGCCAGCGCTGCGATGATTTCCTGATTACCCACCATGAAACCAATGCGCCAGCCGGGCATGTTGTAGGTCTTGGACAGGGAATAGCACTCCACCGCCACATCTCTGGCCCCCGGAACCTGCAGAATGGACGGACAGCGATAATCGTCGAAACAAATCTCGGCATAGGCAATATCCGATATGACGATCAATTTGTACTCCCGCGCCATGTCCACCAGTTTGACATAAAAATCGAGGTCAACGACCTGAGCTGTAGGATTTGAGGGAAAATTAACCACCAGAACTTTTGGTTTCGGCCACGAATCACGCACGGCCTTTGCAATACCTTCAAAGAAATCCACCCCCGGCCCAATGGGCACATGACGAATATCCGCACCGGCAATAATGAAACCATAGGGATGAATCGGATAGGCCGGATTCGGACAAAGAACCAGATCGCCGGGATTGGTAATGGCCACGGCCAGATGCGCCAAGCCTTCCTTGGAACCAATGGTGACAATCGACTCGGTCTCGGGATCCAGATCAACATCAAATCTTCGCTTGTACCAGGCGCACACAGCCCGGCGCAAGCCCGGTATGCCGCGAGACACCGAATAACGATGGTTACTACCGTCCTGCGCTGCCTCACATAGCTTGTCCACAATATGCTGGGGCGTCGGCTGATCGGGATTACCCATGCCGAAGTCAATAATGTCCCGTCCGGCATGGCGAAGTTCCATCTTCAACTTGTTGACGACGGCAAAAACATAAGGAGGGAGGCGTTTTATTTTCTCAAATTCACGCATGGATTCGAATAATATCTCCTGAACCAAATCGCCGAACGGCTCGGGGAGTGTAGGCAGCGACATGAAACCGGTCAAGAAAACCCACCGCACACGTACGGGAGACGTCGCTCTGACTGGCATAAGCGACTAAACTAACCCCATGTCCACCCCCATGCCGAGAAAAACGCTCATCCGACTTACCTTCCTCGGTTCATTGGCCGGAGCCATGGCTGGCTTTGGCATCCTGTTTTTTCGCTGGTGCATTGAGGCAGGTCAGACCCTGTTTTTACCCAACGCACAAGTCGGCAATTACGAAGGACTTCCTGTGTGGGCGCGTTTGTTTCTTCCGGTCGCGGGCGGTCTGTTGCTTGGTATGATTTTTTCACGCATCCCCACCCGTTACCACGATATCGGCGTGGTCCATATTCTGGACCGAATCCACCATCCCGATACCGGACGGTTGCCATTGGGCAATGCACTGGTGCAGTTTCTGGGCGGTGTTCTGGCCGTTGTCAGTGGCCATTCCGTGGACAGGGAAGGCCCCGGCGTGCATATCGGCGCATCCAGCGCCAATCTGATCGGATATTCCCTGCCCACCAATGCCGAGGAAAATCACACGCTGATCGCCTGTGGCGCGGCAGCCTCTATTGCCGCCGCCTTTAACACACCGTTGGCTGGCGTCCTCTTTGTCATCGAAGTCCTGCTGGTGCGCTACCGGGTGGTACGCTTCTTTCCGGTCATCATGGCTGCGGTTGTCGGCGCCGTCATCAGCCGCGAAATACACGGGCCCTCTCCCGCTTTTATCGTCCCTCCGATTGATCTGGGGTCCCTGCTGGAACTGCCTTATATTGCGGCCATGGGGCTGGCCGCCGGACTACTGGCCATGCTGTTCGTCAGCATGAGCGAATCCATCATGCGTTTCACCAAAGCATGGCCATTGACGCGCTGTTATGTGCTGGCGGGACTTTGCACAGGATTACTGGCTCTCTGGACACCCCAGATCATGGGAATCAGCTACGACACCTTAGAGTCCATGCTGCATGGCAAGGTTGCCATTACTCTGGTTCTGGCACTGATTTTCACCAAGCTAATTGCAACCGCTGTGTCTATCGGTTTGCGCATCCCTGGAGGATTGATTGGACCGATGCTTGTTATCGGAGGCGCTGTGGGCTCGGCAGCCGGAATTCTGGCCAGTGATTTATACCCTGCCCATGCCGGATCAAGTAGTTTTTATGCCATGATTGGCATGGCCGCCATGCTTGGCGCAGCATTACGCGCGCCGATGACTGCCCTGATCCTCCTGCTGGAGCTGACGGCAAATCCCAACATCATTTTGCCCGGCATGCTGGCCGTAGTCAGCGCAAAC
>BTQQ01000049.1:0-11113 GCA_036985955.1 Zetaproteobacteria bacterium
CCCCTCGATTTCCAGTTCGATGGCAGCGACTGGCGTATCTTTGGTCCCGGATGCCACATGCAGGCTGGACAGTTTGACGCGTTCGGACTCGGCTTCTTCACCGTGCTCCAGAATGGCCATCAAATCTTCATCGAACACTTCTTTTTTCTTGTCCGCGAGAATCTTGAACCGTTCAAAGACTGCATTGAGTGCATCCTTGTCCACTTCCACGCCCAATTCTTCGTAACGGGATTTCAGCGCAGCCCGTCCTGAATGCTTGCCCAGCACCATACGGTTGGTGGTCCATCCGACCGATTCCGGTGTCATAATCTCATAGGTCTTATGATGTTTGAGTACGCCGTCCTGGTGAATCCCGGCTTCATGCGCAAAAGCATTGGCTCCAACAATCGCCTTGTTGGCCTGCACCGGCATGCCGGTAATCTGGCTGACCAGTTTTGAGGTGGGGACAATTTTGGTGGTATCAATGCCCGTTTCAATATCATAGCGGTCGGAACGGGTGCGCAAAATCATCACTATTTCTTCCAGTGAGGCATTGCCGGCCCGTTCACCCAGACCGTTGATGGTGCACTCAACCTGTCTTGCGCCACTCTCCACGGCCGCCAGCGAATTGGCGACGGACAAGCCCAGATCGTTATGGCAGTGCACGGAAAAAATAGCCTGATCGGCATTGGGAACGCGCTCGCGCAATTCACGGATGCGCCCACCAAATTCCTGTGGTGTCATATAGCCTACCGTATCCGGAATATTGATGACCCGGGCACCGGCAGCAATGGTCGCTTCAACAATACGGCACAGGAAATCCATTTCGGTGCGCCCGGCATCCTCAGCCGAAAATTCAACCTCGGGAACCAGCGATCGCGCCTGTTTGACTGCCGCAACTGCCATCTCCAGCACTTCGTCCGGGCTCATACGCAGTTTGGCTTCCATATGGATCGGGCTGGTGGCGATAAAGGTGTGAATACGCGCCTTTTCCGCTGGCTTCACCGCCTCGGCGGCACGTTCGATGTCTTTTGGATGTGCACGGGCTAATCCTGCAATGGTCGGCCCGTGGATTTCCGAGGCAATGCGATGCACGGCCTCGAAATCCCCCGGTGAGGCAACCGGGAAACCAGCCTCGATAATATCCACGCCCAATACCGCGAGACTGTGTGCCACGCGCAGCTTTTCCTCCAGATTCATGGAACATCCCGGCGATTGTTCGCCATCACGCAGGGTGGTATCAAAAATGTATAAACGGTCGGACATGGTGAAGCTCCTTATCTTTCAGGTTCCGTGGCTGTAATTTTCAGGCCATTAAACCAACACAGGCCGCAGGGATTAGCTGCGGCCTGTGTTGATCAATACGTGGGTGGTTCCCCGGATTAATGCCTCATAGGCCGCTGCTGTACTGGTACAGTAGCAAAAGCCCGTTGCCGGAAAATGTGCGTGGAATATAAAACATAAGCGGAGTAAAGCACTCGCCAGATGCGCTGTCAATCAGTCTGTGACTTGTGTTTTCCTTTATCACTTCCGGGCTGTTTGTTCCTTTTCCATTCCCTTAGCCCGAGCAGGGGGCCATGAATGCAATAGGCCAGTGCAAGCACAAACAGGTTCATGTGCGGATTGGCCATGATGAACACGATCACTACCAGCATACCGAGAAGAATGATGGCGGGATGCCGCTTTTTCAGGTCCACATCCTTGCCGGCAAAGAAAGGTACGCGGCTGACCATGAGCCATGCCAGTGCTACAGAGATGCCGAACCATAACCAGGAGATCGGGGCCATGGTGTTGTCTTCATGGAAAAGCACGGCCGTGGCAATCAGCATGGCCGCGGCGGGTGTTGGCAAACCGTTAAAATAACGTTTGCTTTGTGTGTCCATCTGAACATTGAAGCGAGCCAGCCTGAGTGCTGCACAGGCGGCAATCAGAAAAGCCGCCAGCCAGCCCAGCTTGTGCAAGGGCACCAGTGCCCATAGATAAATCAGCACGGCGGGTGCGATGCCAAACGACAGCATGTCGCACAGGGAATCATATTGCGCACCGAAATCGGATTCGGCATGCAACAGACGGGCTACCCGGCCATCCAGCATATCAAATATGGCGGCAGCAATCAGTGCCCATGCCGCCAGTTCAAAGCGGCCCTGCACGGCGGCAATCAGCGCATAGAATCCGGCAAACAGGCCACCTGTGGTAAACAGGCTTGGCAACAGATAGATACCGCGTTCCTTCACGGTGGATGCTTTAGTCATGGTCGCTCCCAACAGTTCCGGTCTTCCGCGCCAGAATAGTTTTGCCTGCCTTGACCCGCTGTCCTGTGTTTACCTCCAGTGTGAATTCAGGGGGTATCTCACAGTTGACGCGGGAGCCGAAGCGTATCATGCCGATGCGCTGTCCTGCTTTCACACAGTCGCCCACGGCAACATACGACACAATACGGCGTGCTACCAGTCCCGCGATTTGCGTGAAGGCGATGGATGCGCCATCTTTTGTTTCCATTTCGAAGCGGTTGCGCTCATTGTGTTCACCTGCCTGCTCATGGGCGGCATTGATGAATGAGCCCGGCGTGTATTGCATATGTGTAATGCGTCCGGATAGTGGCGCCCGATTGACATGTACGTCAAACACATTCATAAAAATATCCACGCGAATGCCAGCCTCTGTCTGATCCGCCCGCACCACCTTGCCATCGGCCGGAGAGATGAAAAGGCCGTCATCTTCGGGCGTTTGACGTTCCGGATCGCGGAAAAAATTCAGCATGAATAATAACAGGACAGCCAGAAATCCGGCGACGACATGCCAATATAATGCAACAGTGATAATCAGCAGTGCTGTGCATATTAACAGGAAAGGCCAGCCTTCACGCGCAAGCGGAATGTGGCCACGCGGGCGGCCTGAAATCGCCACTTTTTTATTCATTGGCGGGAGCATACATGATGACTTCGTAAGAAGTCATCATCGCGCCCATGGACGGGCACGCAAAGCAATGGCTTACATCGGAAGTCATTGCTTTGTAAGGGAAGTGAAAATCACACTTTTTGCTTCCCGTGGAGTAAAAAGGCCATGGACGGACTTTTTACGACTTCATCATACAATTCATGTGGCTTCCCAACAGGATTATTTCGGTTAAGATGGACGCCATGGCATTGAACGACGACGAACTGTTAAGGGTTTATTGCGATCTGCACAAGGTTTTTCCAGAGGATGTGCATATCTCCCGGCCACTCATCCATCTGTTCCAGCAGCGCGGTAATGATCGCCATGCGGGAGATCTGGCTTTGGCCATGGCCAGGCGCATGCTGGCCCTGGGATGGGGGCAGGATGCCATTGGGTTTCTTGAACTGTGCCGTAACCTTAACCATCCGCAACAGGACGAGATTCAGGCACTGTCAACACTGGCGTCCATTACGGTCAATGGTTCCATCCGGATGGAACCGGGAGAAGCACAGGTATTCACGCTCATTGAGCAGCTTTCGGATCAGGAAGCCCTCGAATTCTTTCGTCTGGCTCATTTGAAGCATGTGGCGGAAGGCGATGACGTGGTCGTGCAGGGTGGTGTGGAGCATAGTTTCTTTCTCATTCTGGAGGGAGAAATGCGCGTACACATGACTACGGACGATCATACGCGAGTACATCTTAGTAATTTGGGGGTTGGACAATTCTTCGGTGAGTTTGCCTGCATCTATGGTTTGCCGCGTTCGGCCACAGTCACTGCGGCGCAACCGAGTCTGGTGCTGGAGTTCTCAGATTTGGCGATTACCCAGTTGATGCAGCGTTCGCCGATGGCGGGTGAAGGGTTGATGCGCACTATCCAGATGCGTGTGGTGCAATCCATGTCGCGAAGTCATCCTGCTCTGGAAGGCATTCCCGAAACGGATCGGCGCTGGCTGGCGGAAGAGTCCACGATTATTGAATTCAAGCAAGGTGATACCATTGGAGGGGACAAGCGGCCGGGGAATGTATGCTATGTTATTGTACATGGCTCCGTGCAGGCCTGTGTTACACGTGATGGCGATACGTTGTCCGCCTACCTGGGCGTCGGTGATATGTTCGGGGAGATCAGTTCCTACTTGCGGTTACCGCCACACACACAACTTCGCGCCGAAAATCATTGCCTTATATGCCGGGTACCCAAGGATATTTTCAATTCTTTCATGAATGCGTATGGCGGGTTTGAAGCATGGGTAAAACAACATGCCATCAACCGTATCCAGCAATGGAAGCAGGCTGCCGATGAGTCGGGGGTTCATATCCTCAAGGGGCACTAACAACTTGTTGTTAGTGCTTCGGAGCAGCGAACAGCGTGTTGGCGTGCAGCAATAAAACTTTTTCCACCCTGCTTCTATCCGCCTGTATTCCCAGTCTTTGCATGGAAGTGACGGGTGTATCACGCATACCGCAGGGTACGATGCCAGAGAAGTGTTTCAGGTCAGGCGCAATATTCAGAGCCACTCCGTGATAGCTAATCCATTTGCGGCAACGTACGCCAACTGCGGCAATTTTCCTGTTGCCCACCCACACGCCAATGCCACGTTTACTACGTCCGGCGGTAATATCGAAATCAGCCAATGTGCGAATAACCATTTCTTCCAGGCGCCAGACATGTTTGTGCAGATCCTGCTCTTCCCGTAAATCGGCAATCACATAAGCGATCAGTTGCCCTGGTCCATGGTATGTGACCTCGCCACCACGCCCTGTAGGGAATACATCAATGTGTTCTCCATCAATTTCCTCAAACAGCACGTCATCTTCATGGCCGGATGTGCCGATGGTGAACAGGGGGGGATGTTCGGTCAGGATAATGCATGGTGAATTTTCATGATTTAAAACATGCGCCGCTTCCGCTTCCTGTTCAGCCACAGAATCGGGGTAGGTCTGTTGTGTGTGCCGGATAATGCGCAAACATTTATGATGATGGGCCATTTGCCAAGATTATCAGGAATGGTGATGTCTGTTGACCCTGTCTGTCCGCCTTCTACAATAGCCGGAGTAGGAGAGTCACCCACCCGGAGTTTTGAAAGTGACTCAAACATGATGACTTCGTAGGAAGTCATCAAAGCGTCCATGGACGGGCGCGCAAATCAATGGCTTGCACCGCAAGTTGTTGATTTGTAAGGGAAGTGAAAACCACGTTTTCGCTTTCCGTGGAGTAAAAAGGCCATGGACGGACTTTTTACGACTTTATCAAATATACTCTGGATGACTGGGGCATATGTGGCTGAATTGAAATCTTCCGGCAGCAAAACGGATACTCTGAGCTTTGAACAGGCGCTGGCGCGTTTGACCGCGCTGGTCGAGGAGCTTGAATCCGGAAAACTGCCTCTGGAAGAAAGCGTGGCTGCATTTGAAGAAGGGGTAAAATTGACCCGGCGTTGTGAGGCGTTGCTGGATTCGGCGGAGCAGCGGCTTCAGGTTTTGGGCGAAGAAGAAAACCGGTAAATACATGATACAACAGCGTTTGAAGCAGTATGTGGAAGAGGTAAACGCTGCCCTCGACAGAATGCTTGTGGTGCGCCGGAAGTGCATTCCCGAACGTTTGTGGGAAGCCATGCGCTACAGCCTGATGGCCGGCGGCAAGCGTATTCGTCCAGTCCTGATGCTGGAGTGTTTTTCGGCCTGTGGCGGCAAAGGCGGCATGTTGCCCGCGGCGATGAGTATTGAGTGCATGCATACTTATTCACTTATTCACGATGATTTACCCTGCATGGATAACGACGATTTACGGCGTGGGAAACCGACTTGCCACAAACAGTTTGATGAGGCCACCGCCGTGCTTGCCGCCGACGCGCTGCAATCATTGAGCTTCACATTGCTGACAGAACTGGATGCTTCGGCAGATTTACGTATAACACTGGTTAAGAAACTGGCTTTGGCGGCCGGGGCGCAGGGCATGGTCGGTGGCCAGATGCTGGATATGCTGGCCGAAGAGAAAACGGTGCAGGATGTGCTGGAGGTCGAACGGATCCATGTCCACAAGACAGGTGAGCTGCTGCGTTATTGTTGCGAGGCAGGCGCCATGCTTGCGCAGGCGGATACGATACGTGTGGACGCCTGTTCGCGCTACGGCAAGGCTGTCGGACTACTGTTCCAGATTGCTGATGACATTCTGGATGCAACTCAAAGCAGCGAGATGCTTGGCAAGAGCGCCGGCAAGGATGCCGTACAACACAAGGCCACCTATGTATCCCTGCTTGGACTGGACCGTGCGCGTGAAATTGCGGATGAGATGTGTGGACTCGCAGTTGAGGCTTTGGCCCCTTTGGGAGAGGATGGCGCTCACTTGAAGGCGCTTGCTGCCTATATTCTGGAGCGGAACAAATGAGAGAAGAAATCGTAAAAAGTCCATCCGTGGCCTTTTTACTCCACGGAAAGCGAAAAACGTGGTTTTCACTTTCCTTACACAAACCGGCAGGACAGCCGGTTTGGACGCCCTCGAGGGCGGGCTTTAGCCCGAGGGCCATGGACGGCCCGAGTCAAATCAACAGCTTACAAAACAAGCCATTGATTTGCGCGCCCGTCCATCGGCGCGTTGATGATTTTTTCAAAAATCATCATGAGTGAATATCCATTGCTGTCCGGCATTCACGGGCCCGATGACGTGAAACATCTGACCGTGGAACAGTTACCGCAATTGGCGGCGGAAATGCGGGACTATCTCATCAAGACGCTGGCGCCAATCGGGGGGCATCTGGGTGCGGGGCTTGGCGTGGTGGAATTAAGCATTGCCCTGCACCGGCTGTTTGATTCACCGCATGATCGCATGGTTTGGGATGTGGGGCATCAGGCTTATCCGCATAAAATGTTGACGGGCAGGCTGGAACGGATGCCGACGATCCGCCAGTACGGCGGGCTTTCCGCCTTTACCAAACGTTCCGAGTCGGAGCATGACCCCTTTGGCGCCGGACACGCCTGCACCTCGATTTCTGCGGCCTTTGGCATGGCGACCGGGCGTGATTTGAACGGGGATGACAAGCACGTTATCGCCATCATTGGTGACGGTGCGTTGACCGGCGGCATGGCGTTTGAGGGTCTGAACAATGCCGGAGGGAGCAAACGCCGCTTATTGGTGATTCTCAACGATAATGAAATGTCTATCGCTCCCAATGTGGGTTCGATGTCTGCTTATCTGGCCCGTCTGATTACAGGAAAGGCTTACACCAACGTGCGGGATGCCACGCGCAAGGTGCTGGAGAAAGTGCCGGTAGCCCTGGAGGCCGCCAAACGGCTGGAGGAGCACGTCAAAGGGATGGTGACGCCTGGCACATTATTTGAAGAGTTGGGGTTCCGCTATATCGGCCCCATTGACGGGCATGATTTTAATCATCTGCTACCCACCCTGGAAAATTGCAAAAATCTGGACGGCCCCCTGTTGCTGCATATCGTGACCAAGAAAGGGCTTGGTTTTGCTCCTGCTGAAGAGGACCCTGAAACATGGCACGGCCTGGGGCCATACAACATGGAGACGGGCGAACCGATTAAGGCAAAGGGACAACCTCCCACCTACACACAGGTGTTTGCCGATACCCTGGCTGATCTGGCTGACAAGGATGAACGCATCGTGGCCATTACTGCCGCCATGCCGGGTGGTACAGGCTTGTCCCGCTTTGCCAAGCGCCATCCGGATCGCTGCTTTGATGTTGGCATTGCCGAACAACATGCCGTGACGTTTGCCGGTGGCCTGGCAGTGGAGGGTTTAAGGCCTGTCGTTACCATTTATGCAACCTTTATGCAAAGGGCTTACGACCAGATTATCCACGATATATGCATTCAGAATTTACCGGTGGTCTTCTGCATGGACAGGGCTGGGGTGGTGGGTGCCGACGGGGCGACGCACTCCGGAACCTTTGACATGGCTTTCCTGCGGTGCGTGCCAAACATGACGATCATGGCGCCCAAGGATGAAGCTGAACTGGCGGATATGCTGGCCACGGCTGTACAACTGGATGGTCCCGTAGCGATCCGATATCCGCGAGGTTGTGGTTTCGGTGTCGAATTGAATAAGCCTGAAACGATGGAGGTTGGCAAGTCGGAGGTGCTGGAAGAAGGGAAAGATGGCCTTGTCGTGGCTGTGGGCAACCGTGTTCGGGATGCGCTGGCAGCCGTGGAAACTGTGCGTCAGGAGGATGGCAAGCATCTGACTTTGATCAACCTTCGATTCATCAAGCCACTGGATGCAGCATGCATTTTCAGCCATTTGAAGAAAAATAAACCGCTTCTGGTGGTGGAAGAAGGGGCGGTAATGGGAGGTGTTGGCGAGGCTATCGGGGCATTGGCGCTGGCGCAGGGCTGGCATGGTCCGTTTGCCAATATGGGCATGCCGGATGCTTTTCCGGCACACGGAACACAGGCCGAGGTGTTGCATGACCTTTCACTGGATAAGGAGGGCATTGTTGCCCGTTTACGCAAGCTTTTTGATACCGTATAAATTTGACGGGGTTTATTCGCAGGACTACGCTTGATTACGTCATGCGCACGCTAGCGATGTTGTTTGCTCTTGTTCTACTACCCGGGTTGACCGCCTCGGCGGGGGAGTATTATATCGGTCCGCGCGCGGGTGCAGATTTGCTGCAAGCGCCGCGTTCGAGCGCTGTGGTCATTCAGCATCTTCCCCGTTTGATGGATGTTACCGTGCTCAAGAAGCGCCGTTCCTGGTGGAAGGTCGAGGTTTCAACGGATCATGGTTCTCCGGTTACTGGTTGGATATCCGCCGGAGCGATTCGAAAACAATACCAGCCAAAACACACGGCTTCGACATTGGCATCCAGTATATCATCTTTTTTTAGCATGTTTCGGCGGCCTCCGACAGGGCAACAAACGGCAGTCCTCGGCGTGCGCGGTTTGGAGGACGAGGCCAAACTGGGCAAGGCAAATAAAGTATCCATAAATGCCGTGAAGTGGATGGAGGGATTGCGAGTAGGCAACGCAGAAGTTTCCAAATTCGTGCGTGAGGGAGACCTGAACCCGTGATACGGGTGTCCTTTATACTCCTGATACTGTTGGTCTGTGGTAGTCCGGCACTGGCATTTAATTTTTCAATTGGCGGGCTCGGTGGCGGCAACGGTGACCGGAACAGTGCGATTGATATCCGGCGTATTCAACAGGGGCTTCGCCTCATTTCCACGCTGATTCCCATCAGTGACCGGGATGAAATTAAATTGGGGCGCGGCGTGGCCGCACGGGTGATTAATCGATTTGGCATCGATTACAACTTTGGAGCAACCTACTATCTCAACCTGTTGGGAACCACGATTGCCCAGCGTTCGGATCGGCCCGGTCTTCCGTACCATTTCGCCGTTCTCGATACCGATGATGTTAACGCTTATGCCTGCCCCGGCGGCTTTGTCTTCATCACGCGCGGTGCACTCAATATGGTGCAGGATGAAGCGGAACTGGCTGCCATTTTGTCGCATGAGATTGCACATGTCACCGAACGTCATATCATCAAGGCGTTGCAACACTCCCAGATGATGAAAATTGGCGCACAAATGGCAGCCGATGCGTTTACCAATGGCGGCCCGCTGTTTGATAAAATGATCAATGTTGCTACCGATTCCCTGTTCAAAGGCTTGAAAAAGGGCGATGAATACAATGCCGACCAGAAAGCCGTCGTCTATCTTGATCGCACTGGCTACGACTACCCAGCCATGTTCGATGTATTAAACCTCCTGAATCAACGCCGTAAGGCCGGGCAGGCGAAGGTGCTGAGCAAAACCCATCCCTCTCCGGCGAGCCGCATCAGCAAACTCAGGAAAGCCATGCGCAAACTGCCGCTGGATCGTCCAACCGGTATCCGCCTGCGTGCTCGATTTGACCAACGCCTCCAAATCAAAAAAAGTTCGTCTTGACCACCTTCTGACCGAGCGTTCCCTGGCCGAAAGCGGTGCACAGGCGCAGCGGCTGGTGATGGCGGGCCTGGTCTATGTCAATGGCCAAAAGGCAGCCAAGGCGGGTTCGCAGGTTCGCCCGGATGTGGAAATCGAGGTACGGGAAACCCTGCGCTATGTTTCCCGTGGCGGGCTGAAGCTGAATGCGGCGCTGGATCATTTTGACTTTGGCGTGGATGGATTGGTCTGTCTGGACGTGGGGGCGTCCACAGGCGGTTTCACGGATTGCCTGTTACAACGCGGAGCGGAAAAAGTTTATGCCGTCGATGTGGGGCGGGGGCAATTGCATTACCGCCTGCAAAAGGATGCGCGCATCGTCAGTCTTGAACGAACGCATATTCGGGACTTAACGCGGGAGCAGGTGCCAGAGAACATCGATGCGTTGGTGATTGACACCTCGTTTATTTCTCTGGTGACGGTACTACCGCTGGCGTGGAAATTCCTTGCCCCCGGCGGCTGGTGCGTGGCATTGATCAAACCACAGTTTGAAGTGGGACCAAAGTTATTATCCAAAGGTGTGGTGCGGGACGAGGCAGCGCGAGTCGATTCTGTCGAGAAAGTAAAGCAGGCTGCACTGATGCTGGAAGGCGCATCCGTTAAAGGCATCATTGAGTCTCCCATACACGGCCCCAAGGGCAATGTGGAGTTTCTCATCGCTCTTGGTAAAGGGTGAACAGGCCGCTGATGGCGGAAACGGTGCGGTCACGCAGGTCTTCATATGCGGTGCATGGTGGATTTCCTAACCCGCAGGACGCCTGCTTTCCGGCAAGGGGTTTTTAAAGCGTACTCCGCCGCTTTGAGATAAGCGGCGGAGCTTGGACCGGAGTTACTTGCTTGTTCCGTAAGTAGTCTCCGTATTGTAATCATTCCACACCTGATCCGAATGCACGAAGGATTCGCTTGGAACAAAAAAGGTCGCCGTATCAAGTGCGCCTGCGGCAGTTCTGCCCACAGTATGTACGCTCCCCTTTACGGTGCCATAGGTCAGCCCGACTCCGGCGTTGCTCTTCCGGCTTTCATTGCTGATATTTTTGGGCACTTCCAGCCATCCCGTGGTAAGATTAATGATACCTCGGGAGAATTTGGTCGCTGCCTGTGAACCATAGTCGTCCGCGAATGCAGTGGCGCCAAAGGCAAATGCCCCAGTGAGAAGCACTGGCATGAATGTTAATAATAAACGTTTAAACATGTGAACCTCCTTGGCCAATAGGCCTTCGTCTATGCGAAGGCGGCTAAAATGTTGGTCGGGG
>BTQQ01000050.1:0-11080 GCA_036985955.1 Zetaproteobacteria bacterium
CCATTACCCGGATCATACGATGACGTTTCCCAGTTGTGCGTCAGTTCAATAACTGCGGTTTCGGATTCGTCACCGTAGCCGACAAAAGCCAGCGTGAATTTTCCACCGGGATAATCCTTCCTGCGTAACAGACGCATGCCGAGCACATCGGTATAAAATGCCAGTGACCGTTCCAGGTCACCGACACGTAACATGGTGTGTAATATCCTCATGGCAGCCCTCCATACCTCCATTCTAGCTTGCGTATTCAACGGATGACATCCATAAATTGATTATGGGACATAAAGTGTGTCTGTACTGTGGAGAAGCTCTGGGCCGCTACGCCTTTGGTCTGGATCATCCCTTTGGTCCGCTGAGACTTCCTGCCTTTATGGCGGAGGCCGGAGAACGAGGATTGCTGGATCGTGTGTGCATATGCACGCCGGTGCAGGCCAGCAAGGAAGATGTTGTACGCTTCCATAGTAAGGAATATGTCGAACGGGTGAGAAGGGCATCCGAGTTGGGTGGTGGCCTGCTTGATGCAGGTGATACACCCGCTTTTGCAGGGGTATATGAAGCGGCGTCCACAGTTGCCGGAAGTGTTCTGGATGCAGCGGTGCGTATCATGGATGGTCGTTGCCGACGCGCCTTTGTTCCTATTGCCGGTCTGCACCATGCCAGGCGGAATGGAGCAGCGGGATTCTGCGTATTCAACGACTGCGGCATTGTTATCGAGGCGTTGCTGCAAGTGCATGGACTCGAACGAATCGCCTATGTGGATATCGATGCACATCATGGTGATGGCGTGTTTTACGGTTTTGAGAGCGACCCTCGTGTTATCATTGCCGATGTGCATGAGGATGGACGCTATCTTTATCCAGGCAGCGGATTTGCTGAAGAAGCGGGAAAGGGAGAGGGAAAGGGGAGTAAGCTGAACATTCCCATGCCGCCGGGTGCTGATGATGCTGCATTTCTTGTCTCATGGGAGGTGGTGGAGGCATTCATTGCTGACCATGCGCCACAATTTATAATCTTTCAGTGCGGGGCGGATTCGCTTGAGGGCGATCCCATTACACATCTTGCTTATTCACCTGCATCACATCGCCTCGCTGCCAGACGATTGTGTAATCTGGCGGACAGGCTATGTGAAGGCCGTTTACTGGCGCTGGGTGGTGGTGGATACCGGCTTGAGAATCTTTCCACTGCATGGTGTGCGGTGGTGGAAGCAATGTTAACAGGCCCTAATGAAGTTGCTGTGTGACGAAATGCTCATGCGTCTGGGGCGCTGGCTTCGTGCGGCAGGCTACGATACCGCCATTGCACATTCGGGTCGTACGGATCGGGAAATTGTAGCGCAGGCTGCCCGCGAGGGACGCCTGCTGATTACCTGTGACCGGAAAATGGCCGAACACAAACGCGTAAGCAGCCGCTTGATTCTTCTCGAAACGCAAGGCTTGCATGCGCAGGCGCGTGAAGTGGCCGGACGCCTTCATATCGACTGGATGTATCGCCCGTTTTCCCGATGCCTGGTGTGCAACACGTTGCTGGAACGCGGCGATGACAAGCATTTTTCGATGGTGCCGCCGGCAAGCCGCGAGGTGATTGATGAAGTCTTTACCTGTTCCGGTTGCGGCAAGACCTACTGGCACGGATCGCATGTGGCGCGGATGCGCCGTAAGCTGGCTGTATGGAAGGCGACTCACAGCAGATAGCGGGTAACTGGCCAATCCCGGGGTGGCTGCTAACATGCATGCCCATCGTGGGACGGGTAATTCAATGAAAAACATGGAGAAACAGTGATGCAACTGGCAATGATCGGTTTGGGTCGAATGGGCGGTAATATGGTAAGGCGTTTGTCCGGCGGGGGACATGAAGTTGTCGCTTACGACGTGGATGTCGCACCGGGTAAGGCGTTGGCGGCGGAACTGAATACGGTGACGGCGGCCTCCGATCTGGCCGATGTTATCAGCAAACTGGCCACGCCACGCGTGATTTGGGTGATGGTGCCGCACCAGTTTGTTGATTCTACGATTGAAAATCTTCTGGCGGCAGGGATTGAAGCCGGAGATTTGATTATTGATGGCGGCAATTCCAACTACAGGGAAGGCCAGCGGCGGGGGCGGGAACTGGCGGAAAAGGGGATCCTGTTCGCCGATTGTGGCACCTCCGGCGGTGTTTGGGGGTTGAAGAACGGCTATTCGCTAATGATCGGTGGTTCTGATGAAGCCATCGCATTGATTGCGCCGGGGCTGACCACACTGGCATCAAATGACGGCAAGGGCTGGGGCCATGTCGGTCCGGTCGGTGCCGGTCACTTCGTCAAGATGGTTCATAACGGCATTGAGTACGGCATGATGCAGGCCTTTGCCGAAGGTTTTGAACTGATGAAGGCTAAGAGTGAGTTTGATCTGGATATGCATCAGATTTCACGCATTTGGCAACATGGTTCGGTCGTCAGCTCCTGGCTGCTGGATCTGACCGGTGATGCGCTGGAGCAGGACGGTGAATTGTCCGCATTGTCCGACTGGATGGATGATTCCGGCGAAGGCCGATGGACGGTGAATGAGTCGATTGAACTGGGTGTCCCGGCGCCAGTGCTGACGCTGGCATTGCAAATGCGTTTTCGCAGCCGGGAGGTTGATGCCTTTGCGGGTAAAATCGTCAATGCCATGCGCGCCGGATTTGGTGGCCACGCCATCAAGGCCGTGGATGCTGGAGAACAGAAAGGCATATCTGATGAATGAGAAATTCGCATCGGTGATTGGCAGCAAGCAACCGGAAGCTGCCAATATTGTGATCTTTGGCGCGACCGGCGATCTCACCAAGCGTAAATTGCTGCCTGCTCTGGCGCATATGCATCGCTGGAATCTTCTCGGCCCCCATTCCCGTATTATTGGTATGGTGCGGGAGAATTTTTCACAGTCAACGTGGAAAAATTATGTGCATGACGCGTTGCTTCAGTTTTTCCCGGATGCTGTTCTCAACCCTCGCTCATGGATGCGTATCAAGGATAAACTGGATGTGGTTGTGGGTGATCTGGCGGATCCGGAACTATATCAAAAGCTTGCCAGAACGTTGCGTGAGGCTGATGGCAGGAAAAACGCACTGTTTTATCTGGCGATCCCGCCATCATGGTATGAGACCGTGGCCAGCAATCTGCGCGATGCAGGTCTGGCGGATGAGAACGAAGGCTTTCGCCGGATTGTGATTGAAAAGCCGTTTGGCATGGATCTGGCCAGCGCCGAGGTATTGAATCAAAGTTTACAGGCTCATTTTGATGAGACGCAGATTTATCGCATTGATCATTATCTGGGTAAGGAAGCGGTGCAAAACCTGATGGTTTTCCGCTTTGGTAACTCGGTACTGGAGCCGTTGTGGAATCGTAATTATATTGATCATGTGCAGATTTCCGTGGCGGAATCGCTGGGTATTGAATACCGGGCAGGTTATTACGAAAAAGCCGGAGCGCTCAGGGATATGATTCAGAGCCATCTGATTCAGGTGATGAGTATTGTGGCAATGGAGCCACCGTTGTCCATGGGCGCCGATGATGTGCGCAATGAGAAAGTGAAGGTGATGCGTGCCATACGCCGCATGCATCCGGATGATGTCCACAGTCATGCAGTACGGGCACAATATGGGGCGGGGACGGTTGATGGTGAGCAGGTTCCGGCATATCGGGAAGAGCAGGGTGTTGCCGATGATTCGGCTACTGAAACATTTGCCGCCGTTAAGTTGTATATTGACAACTGGCGTTGGCAGGGGGTGCCGTTCCTGCTGCGTACCGGTAAACGTTTGCCTCAACGTGTGTCCGAGATTTGTATCCGTTTTAAATCTCCGCCACAAACCCTGTTCGATCTTGATGATGCAACCATGCACAATAATGAACTGATTTTCCGGTTACAACCGGACGCGGGGATGCTGTTGACCATGATAGCCAAGCAGCCGGGGCTGTCGATGGACTTGCGTAGTATCCAGTTGGATGCACCCTATGCCATGGCGGGTTCAAGCATGCCGGAGGCCTATGAAACACTGTTACATGATGTGTTGATTGGTGAGGCGGGACTGTTCACCCGTGCCGATGGCGTGGAGGAATGCTGGCGCGTGGTTGAGCCGATTATGGAGGCATGGGCCGGGGAGAAAAGCATCAACACTTATCCGGCCGGGAGCTTTGATATTCCGGGAATAGATGCGCTTATGGAAGAGTGCGAGGGCGGTTGGCGGGATTTATCGGACATTGAACATGCGTATTCACGTACTCCCTGATGCGAATGCACTGGCGGCGGAGGTTGCCCGGAAGATTATCCATGACTGTGAGCAGGCGATAGCGGAACGGGGGGTATTCCACTGGGTGTTGGCGGGTGGTAATACTCCGAAAAAATGCTATGAATTATTGCGTGATGCCGGGATCGACTGGGGCCGCATGCATGTATGGTTCGGGGATGAACGCTGTCTTCCCATTGGTGATGCGGAACGCAATGATGTGATGGCCGATGTAGCCTTGCTGTCGCATGTATCTGTTCCTTCTGCACAGATTCACCGTATACCGGCTGAACTAGGCCCAAAAGATGCGGCTGCGGCTTATGCAGCCTTGTTGGCCGATGCTCCCTCAATGGATTTGATATTGCTCGGTATGGGTGAAGATGGGCATACGGCGAGTCTGTTTCCCGACAATCCGGCGCTGGTGGACGAACATTTGGTCATCCCTGTGTTCAACGCACCGAAACCACCCCCCGAGCGTGTTTCGATGGGTTATTCAATATTGAATCAGGGTAGAAAGCGCATCGTGATGGCAGCAGGAAAGGGCAAGAAGGATGCGTTGCAGCTTGTCCAACGAGGTGAATCACTGCCCGTGGCCCGATTGGCGGCATGTGAATGGTATGTGGATGAGGCTGCTGCAAGCTGAGATGGGCTGCTGCAATGATCCCCGTATTCAGGAGGAAAAGCCGTTTCCTGTTATCTGGAGCATACTGGCAGCGCTTCTAATTATCGTGGGTGGCGGATTTCTTTTGTTGGGATAATTACCATCGGTCTTTGGCCGCACGGATATGGGTGAAAACAGAGACTGGGTCATGACCAATTCCATGCTCATCGGCATAACTGTTTCTGAACGTTTCATTGGCAGGGAGCAGGAACGGATTGGTAGCTAACTCCTCGCCGATGGTTCCGGGGATGGTCGGAAGTCCTTGCCGGCGCCTGTCACTGTCCCGATTGAACCTTTGTTGCACAACATCATCTTGTGTCACACATTCGATACAAAACTCAAGGTTGCCCAAGGTGTATTCGTGTGCACAATAAAAACGGGTGGATGGCGGTAATGTTGCGATTTTACTCAGGCTGCTCCACATCTGTTCCGGCGTGCCTTCAAACAGGCGGCCGCAACCTGCACCGAACAGCGTGTCGCCACAAAACAGGGCATCTTCGATCACATAAGCGATGTGTCCGCGCGTATGGCCCGGTACGAACAGAATGGACATCTCCAGATTACCGAGACGGGGTGTGTCACCCTCACTCACCGGCTGATCCAGGGCGGGGATGCGCGCCTCATCATAGGAAGGGCCAATGACCGTACAGTCATATTTTGACTTCAATTCCGGATTGCCGCCGACGTGATCCCAGTGGTGATGTGTATTCAGGATATGTGTCAGCGCACGGCCAAGCGTTCCACATGCAGCCTCTACGGGTGCGGATTCCGCCGGATCAACGCATGCCAGCACACCATTCGTTTCAAGCAGGTAGATATAATTATCCTGCAAGGCCGGGATTTGATGGACGGTAAATCCGTGATGAGTATAAGACCACATACCGCAAGCATAGCTGGATTGGTATATAATAACGAAGCTATAAAAGTCCTTTCTGATTGTGTGGTGTACATCAATCACAAGCTTGTTATTGTTGCCAGACCGATTTCATTGCAAGGAGTATTAAAATGAGCGTACTTGTTACCAAACAAGCCCCGGATTTTACGGCAGTTGCCGTGATGGGCGATAATTCATTCAAGGAAGATTTCAGTCTTTCGGACTACAAGGGAAAGTATGTGGTGATGTTCTTCTATCCACTGGATTTCACCTTTGTCTGTCCGTCCGAGATCATTGCCTTCGATCACCGGTTGAAGGAATTTGAAGAACGCGGTGTGCAAGTGGTCGGCGTTTCCGTAGATTCGCATTTCACCCATCTGGCATGGAAGAACACCCCGGTGAACGATGGCGGCATTGGCAATATTCAGTACCCGTTGGTGGCTGATCTCTCCAAGCAGATTGCTACGGATTATGATGTATTATTTGATGACGCGATTGCCCTGCGTGGCTCCTTCCTGATCGACAAGGAAGGTGTGGTGCGCCATCAGGTGGTGAATGATTTGCCGCTGGGCCGCAACATTGATGAAATGCTGCGTATGGTGGATGCATTGCAGTTCCACGAGGAGCATGGCGAGGTATGTCCTGCCGGTTGGGACAAGAGCAAAAAGGCGATGGATGCATCTCCCGAAGGTGTGGCTGCCTATCTGGCTTCCGAGGCAGACAAACTTTAAATCGAGTTTTCCCCACTTTGGAACGGCCCTTAGGGGTCGTTTCTTTTGCTGTATGTGCCTCTAACTGGATAGTTGTTGGATGGGTTTCGAATAAAGCCCAATCGGGAAAGCAGAAGACTTGGTTTCAAGTGCGGCGATCCTGTTTCTCTTCAAAAGTTTCATTTTCCGGTCTGTAGGTGGGCAGGTAGTACATCTGTGCAGTAACAGCAGTCGCAATACCTATCAGCATTATTTGAACCCATTGAATGTCGATGACAAAGCCTGCTGACAAGCTGATTGTCAGCCACAAAAATATAAGCATTGTAATTTTGACTTTTAACTGGACACCTTTGCCATCCCGATAATTCCGCAGATATTCTCCAAACCATTTGTGATTGAAAAGCCAGTTATAGCACTTCTCAGAGCTCTTTGCATAACAGACTGCCGCCAGAAGAAGAAATGGCGTGGTAGGAACGAGTGGCAAGGCAATACCGATTATTCCAAGAAATACAAACAAGCTCCCCAGCACAACAAGAATCATTCTCATGCCTGGCCCCAGCTTCGAGCCTTTAAATTGCAGGCTGGCATTTACCGGGGCTTCCACCTTGCTGGCCAACTTTACTGATTCGCTGGTATGGAGTTTTTCGCTTTCATTATACTGCTCGGCAGCGTCATATCGGTTATTCATTTTTCTCCTTACTCAAGTAAACCAGCCCCATTTCTGTGGGCATCCGGCTAAGGGGCACGGTCAGCTGGCTCAAATACTACCGGAGATTGATATCTCAGATAAGCATGGATTTGATTTCAGTTATAAAATCCATGGCTAAAGTTCAACCGCTTCTTCTAAACCTTGACTTGGCCAAGGCACGCCCTATCACGCAGCGGGACAGCGCTGCTTGCTCCTGCTCGCTAAAATTCCCCTAAGTCCGACAGACTCCTGGCCGCTTTCAACCACTATCTGCGCCTTTATGTTTTGTCAGGAACCGGACAATAGCCTCCATAGCCTGTTGTTTATCCATAGCACCTCGGAGCAGGCAAAAATCAGCGCATTCTTCATAAAATGGATCGCGGGCATCTGAAAGTTCTTGTAGCTTTCTCAGGGTATCACCGGATGCAATCAACGGGCGATTGGTATCGCCTTCGATACGATTTGCCAGAAATTCCGGGGATGCCTTTAGCCAGACCACCGGAGCAGCATTTTCTTTTAACAGCGCGCGATTCTCCTTTGAAAGAATTATCCCGCCTCCGGTGGCGATAACGGCATGGTGGGCAACAGCTTCTCGCAATGCTTCGGTTTCCAGTTTGCGAAATTCAGCTTCACCTTGTTGGGCAAAGATTTCTGGAATGCTCAGGCCGGTCCTGGTGACGATAGTCTTATCCAGATCAATCAGGGGCAGATTCAGATGTGCGGCAAGCCTTCTGCCAATACTGCTTTTCCCTGAGCCCATCAGTCCGATCAGAATGAGGCCAGGGCATGCTCTTGTTGATTCCTTTATCATGGGGATAGACACCTCTGTTTCGTGTGGTTTCCTGAATTCAAGGCCCCTACGATAGCCGAATCCAATATATATAGGGAGAGGGGTAGTGCGCGGAATTTGCCGCTGCTGATTTTCCTCGCAATAACCGGGATATCCTGAATAGATGTTGTGTGATGCGTGTCATATTTATCAGATCATCTCTGAGTCAGAATTCATACCTGTTGGGGCGACGGTTGTCGTAACAGCAAATCCGATGGACTTTGAGCAGGAGAATCCCATGGGGGACATTTTAACTCTTGTAGGTGTTTCCAGTCTGGCGTATGCCATTGCGCTGTTGAGGGTTTCCTTCGGCGCTTGAAGGTACTCATGGGAGTTCTGTCGATTCTAAGCTACTTTGTTGTAAAATCATCCGAAAAAAAAGGCGGCCCATATTCTATTATGGGCCGCCCTTTTTTATTCCATGGCTAGTTGTAAAAGCTGACCATATTCTCAAGCGAGCGTGCCGTAATCTTTGAGGCATGGCCCGCGGAACCAAATACCTCGAAGCGATCTTTGCAGATGCCTTTCATGGCATCCTTGGCTGCCTTGTAGTATTTGCGCGGATCAAAGTTTGATGTGTTTTCCGCCAGATGTTTGCGAATCGCGCCTGTAGAGGACATGCGCAGGTCGGTATCAATATTCACCTTGCGTACGCCATGCTTGATGCCCTCGACGATCTCCTCAACCGGAACACCATAGGTTTCACCCATTTCACCGCCGTAGGAGTTGATGATTTTAAGCCAGTCTTGAGGTACGGAAGATGAACCATGCATCACCAGATGCGTGTTCGGAAGCTTGGCGTGGATTTCCTGAATGCGGTCAATGCGCAGTACAGCACCCGTAGGCGGCTTGGTGAACTTGTAAGCGCCGTGAGATGTGCCAATGGCGATTGCCAGCGCATCCACACCGGTCTTTTCAACGAAGTCAGCAGCTTCGTTCACATCGGTCAGTAGCTGGTCCATATCCAGCTGACCTTCAGCACCATGACCGTCTTCCTCACCCATCATGCCGGTTTCCAGAGAGCCCAGGCATCCCAGTTCACCTTCGACGGATACGCCGCCAGCATGCGCCATTTCAACAACCTTGCTTGTTACTTCAACATTGTATTCGTAGGTGGACGGTGTTTTGGCATCGGCCATTAGTGAACCGTCCATCATTACCGATGAGAAACCGGACTGGATTGAACGAAGGCAAACCGCAGGTTCAGAACCATGATCCTGATGCATGACAACCGGAATATGTGGATATTGCTCAATGGCAGCAACAATCAAGTGGCGTAAGAACGGCTCTCCGGCATAGGAACGGGCACCTGCCGAACCTTGCATGATAACAGGTGAATTCACCTCGTCGGCAGCCTCCATAATGGCATGCACCTGTTCCATATTGTTTACATTGAACGCCGGCATGCCATAGCCATTTTCCGCGGCATGATCCAGCAACTGTCTCATCGAAATTAACGCCATTTTATCCTCCTTGGTTTCTACGCAGGCTTTCGCCCATCATTGTGGCTCGAGTGAGCCCTAAAATCAATTTTCCATCTATGATGAAGTCGTAAAAATACCATCCATGGCCTTTTTACTCCACGGAAAGCGAAAAATGGGATTTTCACTTTCCTTACAAATCAATCATTGCAGGCTATTGCCAACATGAATAATTTTCATCGCATTGGTGCCTCCCGCATGACCCATGGGCGTTCCCAGCGTCATAATGATTAAATCATCATGCACCACCAGTTCGTCATGCAACATCACCGAGAGCGCCTCACGCGTGGCCTTGGGTGCATCCGTTTCCCCATAATTACCACTGATCGGCTTGGGGATGACATTGCGGAAGAGCGTGACACGTCCTGCCGTAGTTTCTATTGGCGTTAGCGCATAGATAGGAACCTTGGAAAGGTGGCGCGACATGTACAACACCGTGTTTCCACTTTGCGTAAATGCAGCAATAGCTTTCACTGGCATGGCATGCGAGGCATCCATGGCCTGCCGGGCAATGCATTCGTCCACGGAGCGGGGAGGGTAGCGCGGGTCACGTGTTGTAGAAGACGGCATAACCCTCTGTTTTTCCGTTTCTATACATGTGCGGTGCATAGCTTCTACTGTTTCAACCGGATATTTGCCGGCAGCTGTTTCGCCGGAAAGCATAATGGCATCTGTACCGTCCAGAACGGCATTGGCTACATCGTTGACTTCCGCACGCGTTGGGATCGGGCTGTTGATCATGGATTCCATCATCTGGGTGGCCACGATAACGGGGCAGTTGTAATGCGGCGCCTTACGCAGAATGCGCTTCTGAACCGGCGGTACGGCAGCGTCGCCAATTTCGACGCCCAGATCGCCACGTGCGACCATGACCGCATCGGACTCTTCGAGGATGCTGTCCAGATTATCGACTGCCTCGGCACGTTCCACCTTGGCAATAAGACCTGCATGCCCTCCTGCTTCATGCACCAGCTTACGGGCATATTTCATGTCCTCACCATCACGCGGAAAGGAAATGGCAATGTAATCCACGCCAATGTCGCAGGCAGTCCTGATATCTTCTTTGTCCTTGTCCGTCAGTGCTGCCGCTGATAGTCCTCCACCGGCACGGTTGATGCCTTTGTTGTCGGACAATTCACCACCAATGACCACAGTACAGTGGATTTCCTGGCCTTTGATTTCATCAACGTCCATGGCAATCAGACCGTCATTGAGCAGCAGGTGTGCGCCCGGTTCCACATCGGAAACGAGTTCCTTGTAGGTGATACCGACACGTTCATCATTGCCATCATCAAGTCCCAGTGCAGCGTCAATGATGAAATGCTGGCCGGGGGTAAGGAGAGTTTTGCCATTTCTGAACTTGCCGCAACGAATCTTTGGCCCCTGCATATCGGCGAGGATGCCGATGCATATCCCATGTCTCCTGGCCGCCGCACGCACATTTTCCGCACGTGCTCGGTGTTCCTCCGGCGTGCCATGTGAAAAATTCAGGCGGACAACGTTGACGCCGGCTGCTACCAGTCTATCCAGCATTTCCGGTGATTCGGAAGCTGGGCCAAGGGTTGCAACGATTTTCGTTCTGCGGAATTCAGTCA
>BTQQ01000051.1:0-10954 GCA_036985955.1 Zetaproteobacteria bacterium
AGCCCTTCGATTTCATCCACGGTCCAGTCGTATCGCATAACGCCTCCGGTTAACCAATAAGCACGCAAGGGTAAACGGCGCAGGCCTTCAGCGCAAAACTTAGTCCGGGTTAGTTTTTTTCAGGGTGATAATGCAGGCTGCCAAGGCGCTTACGCACTGGCAGGATATGGTTGAGACTCATGGAGAGGGCATCGAATCCCATATTCATCAGCCGCTCCGTCCATTGGGTGTCGGCAGCCAACTCTCCACATATGGTAACCGGAATTCCGGCCTTTTTCGCGGCGCGCACCGTGAGACGCAACATGCTTTTCACGGCCGGATGTGACGCATCATACAGATATGCCACTGCATCATCGGCGCGATCTGCGGCCAGCGTGTACTGAATCAGATCGTTGGTTCCGACCGAAAAGAAATCACTCACTTTGGCCAGTTCATCGGCAATCATTACAGCGGCCGGCACCTCGATCATCGCACCCACGGGAATCCGGCTTTTTACGCCAAGTTCCCGGGCGCATTCATCCAGTATATCCCGAACCTGTGTGATTTCGTCGGGATGCGTCACCATGGGAATCAGAATCTGTATGTCGCCTTCATCCGCCGCACGTAGCAAAGCCATGAGCTGAACCCTTAACACATCGGGATGCTGCAACAATATCCGGATACCGCGCAAGCCGAGAGCGGGATTCATGCCGTGTGCATCATGGCCGATGATATGCTCAAACAGTGTGGGCTTTTCACCCCCGATATCCATCAACCGGAAGACTACCGGCAAGCCTTCCATGCCACGCAGCACACCCGTATACTGCCGAAACTGATCGTCCTCTCCGGGCAGTTGATCCACGCCCGCCAGCAGAAACTCGGTTCGATACAGTCCCACGCCATCGACACCTATGGCGCACGCCAGCGGTACTTCATCATCCACTTCCAGGTTTGCCATCAACTTGAGTGCATGCCCGTCGGCGCTCATGGAGGGTTGCCTGGCATAGGCCCGCAGACCTTGCTGAACCAAATCCATGCTTTGTGTAAGCCGCTGGTATTCGGACAGGATTTCCTTGTCCGGATTGGCAATCCACACCCCCTGTTCCCCATCCAGAATGATGGGGGTGCCATCCTCAAGCTGGCTTATGATGCCTTCCGCACCCATCAATGCGGGCATTCCCAGACCACGCGCAATAATCACACTGTGAGCATTCGGTCCTCCCTGTTCAGCAATAAATCCGGCTACGCCTTGCCGCCAGAACCGCATGATCTCCAGCGGTGTAAAATCATCACTGACAAGGATAACTTTTTCACCGTTGGCCAGGAGAGAAACCGGCTCTTCCTCCTGCCCTGTCAGATAATGCAGAATACGCATACCGACCTGCTCAATGTCGATTTTCCTGGCACGCAGATAGCTGTCCTCAATATGCTCAAACACTTCGGTAATGATGCTCATTTGTTGATGCAGAGCCCATTCGGCATTGATTTGCTTCTCACGTATCATATTCATCACTTTGCGTGACAAATCAGGATCCAGCAGCATCAATCGTTGGGCATCGAGAATATGCAGTGGTTCCTGACTCTCCAGGTTCAACAAATGCAGGCGCTCCGCATCCAAATCGGCGACGGAATCAACGATGGCCTGTTCCAGACGATCAATTTCAGCCTGAACATCGCCGGTATCAATTTCTTTCTCCGGAATGGGGTTCTGGCCCGGATTTATTTTTTGTACCAGCCCAATGGCAATCCCCGGACTTGCGGCCACAGCGGTTCCACGCCGCAGTTTCCTGCGGCTCATTCCGCCTCTCCGAAACACTCGTTCACGAGCTGCACGATTGCCGTCAACGCAGCATCTTCCTGATCGCCTTTGGTGCGAATCGTAATCTGCGAACTCTTGCCCGCGGCCAGCATCATGATACCCATGATACTCTTGCCGTTGACTTCAACCCCATCCTTGGAAATAAACACATCGCAATCATAGGCGCTGGCGGTTACAGCCAGGCGGGCTGAGGCCCTGGCATGCAGACCAAGTTTATTCTGGATAGTAATGGTCTGTTCAGCCATTGGAGTGCGTTTTCTCCATCAGTTCGGAAGCCAGATGCATATGATACCGGCCGGCATCTCTGGCCTGCTGAGCCAGCAAATGCAAGTTGGTCAGGGTTTGCCGCAATGTGGCCGCCTTGATCAGCATGGGAAGATTAAACCCGGACACCACTTCCACCTTTTCCTCCTCGATACAGGACAAGGCAAGGTTACAGGGCGTACCGCCAAACATATCCGCAAACAAAAGCACGCCATCACCCGCGTCACACCGTTTGATCAAGGTCTGCAAACGCTCAGAACCTTCGCTGAGATCAGATTGTATGTCGGCGTCCGCGCCAATACCTAACGCCGCTACCAGCGCTTGCGGCCCCAGCACATGTTCGACCGCAGCCAACATCGCCTCACCAATGTGCTCATGCGCCACGATGACCATGCCAATCATGCCTGAAACCACTCCCGGGAATGCACTCTATGAAACATTCTTTAGCTCACGATGCCGGATTAAAGGCACTGCCATATCCTCATGCTGCATCCAGGCTGCGATGCGTTCCACCATATAGACTGAGCGATGGCGGCCGCCGCTGCAACCAATGGCCAGGGTAAAATAACGCTTGCGCTCCTGCTGCATTTTGTCCCAGACGAAGCCAAGCCATTGCTTGAGTTTTTCCTCCGCCTCGGCAACCACGTCATGCTGTCCAAGAAAGGTCTGTACGGGGGCGTCACGTCCGGTCATCCGCGATAATTCCGGCTGATAATGTGGGTTGGGCAAAAACCGAAGATCAATGACCATATCCGCATCCGGCGGCAGGCCGCATTGATAGCTGAAGGATAGCAGCGTGACCGTGATGGGCTGGCCACGGACCTCCGCGTGATTCTTCTGCCAGAAGGCCTCCACCATTGCGGCCAATTCGTATGGATTCATGGCTGTTGTATCCAATACCAGATCGGCAAGGCCGCGCGCTTGTGCAAGGGCCGCGCGTTCAGCCGCTATAGCCTGCGGCAAATCCAGTTCCGGCGCGAAAGGGTGACGGCGGCGAAGCGTGGAGTAACGGCGCAATAATGTGGCATTATCCGCTTCAAGAAACATCATCTGCCACCCATCTGTACGTTCACGCAGCTTGCTCAAATCCCGATGAAGCACCTCGGGGCTATCACTGCGCGCATCCACGCACACCGCCATCGACTTGCCTTGCCGGCTTACCTGCCCGGCCCATTGTTCAAGCAGCGGCAACGGTAAATTATCCGTACAAAAACAACCCAAATCCTCCAGCGCGTGTAATGCCGTACTTTTACCGGAGCCGGACAGGCCGCTGAGTATCAGTCCCATAATGCTTGTGCTTACGCTTGCCCCTGCCGGATGCGCTCCTGCAAGGCGTGGACAAATTCCTTGCTACTATCCACACCCCTTTGTTTGAGCAGGTGATTGCGAGCCGCTACTTCCACCAGCACTGCCAGCGACCGGCCCGGCCGGATGGGAATAATTGCTTTGGCAACCTGCACCTCATGCATCTCAATGGTGCTCTCCTCGGTAAGAACACGCTCCTCTCCCGAAAGATTTTCCCATGGCACGACTTCCACCACCAGGCCCACGCGCTTGGTATCCGTCAACGCCGCAGCCCCAAACAGATCGCGGATGTTGAGGATGCCAAGGCCACGTATTTCCATATGGTAACGCAGTGCCTCGGGACTCTTGCCGACAAGTACGTCCGGTCCGGGACGTGAAAGCTCCACCATATCATCGGCAATGAAACGATGGCCTCGCGTAATGAGTTCCAGGGCAATTTCACTCTTACCAATGCCACTGGTTCCTGTAATCAGAACACCAAGGCCAAATACATCTATGTACACGCCATGTTGGTACATCCGAGGTGCAAGCCTGCGCGTCAGGTAAAGCATCATGTCCGTCATAAATGCCGTGGTTTCCATATCGGTGGTGATTAGTGGCGTCCGGGTTTTCCGGGCTGCCTGTAACATTTCCTCCGGTGGTGCCAGACCGCATGTAATCACAATCGCTGTCAGGGCGAGATCAAACATCGCATTGATTGCTTCGCGACGCTGATCGTCTGTTTGAGCGCCCAGATAGTGCAAGCCAGTTTTACCAATAACATGCAATAGATGAGGATTAAGTCCCTCAAGAAATCCACATAAGGCAAACGAGGGCTTCTGCACGCGCGGCCGATCCATGTAACGGTTTACATCCGCATCTTCATTGACGAGATGCATATGCATCAATTCGCCACGCTCGGAAAGCAACTCGGCAATAGAGATACGTCCGAAATCCTGTTTCATGCCGGTTGACTCGCGGAAGCCGGAAACAGGGCGGACACGGCCTCCGCCGTATCCGCCTGCATGATCGCCTGCCGAACGGATTCCTGTTGTAGCGTGCGGGCAAGACCTGCCAGCATTTCAAGATGGGAACGATCCTCATTTGCCGGAGCAAGCAGTACAACCACAATATGAACAGGCTGGCCGTCAATAGCCTCAAAATCAACGCCTCCGATATGCCGGGCCAACGCCGTCACAGGCGCATCGAGATCGGGCAATCTGCCATGTGGAATAGCAATACCGTGACCGATTCCGGTGCTGCCGAGCTTTTCCCGTTCCATCACCACGGCCATGGCCTGATCCGGATCAATGGACGGCAACAAGCCGACAATCTCCGCAATCATTGCACTTTTACTGCTCGCTCTGGAATCCAGCAATACAGCATCAGCCGGAATCAGACTTACCCCATCATTCATGCCTGCTCGGGCTCAATCCAGCCCAACCTTCCATCACCTCTGCGGTACAATACATTCATGTTATTGGTATCCTGATTGGTAAATACAAGCACAGGCCGCTGCTCCGACAATTCCAGTTGCATGACCGCTTCGTCCACGCTCATCGGCTTTGCCGACATGCGTTCCACCTCCAGCACTTCCGGCACCTGATCCGCCGCCAGTTCCTCTTCTTCGCTGGTCGTAGCGAGAATACGGTGTGAAACCTGGATAGCCGGTGTATTATTTTCAGGCGCTGCCTGATGCTTGCGCATCTTGGCACGGTAACGCTTGAGCTGCCGGTTCAGCTTGTCCACCACACCATCAATTGAGGCATACATATCCTCGGTTTCATGGCTGCCATGAATCGTTAGTCCGCTCGCCTGGATCGTAATCTCACAGCACTGACGGAATTTTTCCACACCCAGAACCACATGTACGTCCACCACCTGGTCAAATGAGTGTTTGAGATGCTGCAGTTTTTCCTGCACGTACTGTTTCAACGGGTCTGTCAGTTCGACATGTCTTCCTGTCATGGATACTTGCATAAGCTACCTCCTCGTATGTTGATGTTGTCTTCTTCGCTGGCTGCTGGGCGGAAGACCCAGCGTTTCCCGGTATTTCGCCACGGTCCGGCGGGCAATTTCAATACCCTCGGCCTGTAGCCGATCCGATATGGCCTGATCCGATATCGGCCTTCCGGACGGTTCGGAATCAACCAATGCCTTGACACGCTGCTGCACGCGATACACGGAAATCGTGCCGCCACCACGGGTCGGCAGCCCCGCCGAAAAAAATCTGCGCATCTCAATGAGTCCCAGAGGCGTTTCAGCATATTTACCGTTGGTGACACGTGAAACTGTGGACTCGTGCAATCCGACTTCCTCGGCCACATTCTGCAAGGTAAGCGGTTTCAGGCCCAACAGTCCGTATTCCAGAAAAGCCTGCTGCCGCCGCGCCAGACAATGGCCAACCTTGTGCAGGGTTTCCCTGCGCTGTTCCAAGGCATACAACAACCATTTGGCTTCCCGGGTTGCGGTATCCATAAACTCGCGTTCCGCACCCTTCCAGTGCTGATTTTTCCATTGCTCGTTCAGGTGCAACCCCTGCCATGAGTAGCCCGGCACTTCGATGGAAATATCGCCTTCGGCACTGCGTCGGAATATAACCTCGGGACGTATATAGATATTGTCCTGTCCATGCAGGCCATGGCCCGGAAACGGATCCAGCCGTCGCAGGCGCGCCCGCGCACAGACCAACTCCTTCATGCCACAACCCATCTGGCTGACCAGCACCTCATCCGCTTCAAACAGCTGGTCCGAGAAATGCAGCAGCAAACGCCGAGCCAGCGCGTCACTGGCATCATCACCATCCAGTTGGATCAGCAAACATTCGGCCAGATCGTGGGCACCAATTCCGGCAGGCTCGAGTTGCTGCACAATATCCACCAGCACTTTTTCAAGAGCTTCGGCATCGCAATGTAATGATGTTGCGAGTTCATCGGGATTTGTTCTGAAATAACCGTCATCATCCAGAGAGTCGATAAGGGCGTGTGCCACAACACGGTCTGCATCTTCCATGGGTTGACGGTTGACTTGCTCATGCAGCGATTGGCCCACGGTCTGTTGTTCCTGCCACTGCTGATCACGCATATCCGCGCCATCACGCCCAGATGAAGAGGCATACATCGTTTCCCAGCGATTATCACCGCTCTCACGCCAATCCGTTTCCCGTTCCTTATCACGTCCAGCCACATCCGGCTCTGCCCGTGGTATGTCGGATTGGCTTTCATCCTTATCCAGCAATGGATTGGACTCAATGCATTCTTCAATATATGAATCCAGATCCATGGAACTCATTGCCAACACCTTAAGGCTTTGGGTCAGTTGGGGTGTAAGGGCAAGCCGCTGGCCCAGTTTTTGGGTTAGCTTAGTCTGCACCGGAACCCCCGCATATCGTCAGGGACTGAAAAACAACCGCAACCGGATGTTGCCTGCTGAAGAAAACCATCGTCAGCAGATTTATAGACCAGCAAGGCGCAAGGCACAAGCATCAATTACGATACAGGTTAATTCTCGTGTTTTGATCTGAATGGTTCCAGCAATGTATCCAGCTCACCGGATTCATGCATCTCGGATATGATATCGCAGCCGCCGATGAATTCACCCTTCACATAGAGCTGCGGAATCGTGGGCCAGTTCGCATAGACCTTAATTCCATCGCGTATGGCATCATCCAGCAACACATTGACCGCTGCATAAGGTGCGCCTGATTCCTGCAGTAGAGCCACCACACGCTGTGAGAACCCGCATTGGGGGAATTGCGGCGTACCCTTCATAAACAGCACCACATCGTGTTCGTGAACCAGCTTATCAATACTCTTCCGTACGGAATCCATTATCCGCTACTCCTTATTCTCTGTTTGTTGCCATTGTTCCGGCGTATAGGTTTTCAATGCCAGGGCGTGAATACGGCTCCGCATGTGGTTGCCCAGCGCCTGATAGACCATCTGATGCTGCGCTACTTTTGATTTGCCGGCAAAGGCCGGAGAGACCACCCGCATCTCAAAATGGTCATCCCCCGAGAACAGGCGCACAGCCACATCCGACTGTGGAATAGACTGTTCTACAAGCTCGATCAACAGTTGATTATCCACGCACTCCTGCACATCGCTCATGAGTGAATACTAATCCTATCCCCATGTTATGAATACCCTCTTTTGCTGGGGCTTTACGCCGGACTTCACACCCCATAAAAATTAGTGTTTTGCTATTCTGACCGTCCTGTAAGCAAACAGCTACGGGAATAGCGGCAGATGAAACATTCATCGCGCGGTTTCCATATCTGGGCCATTACTTTTCGGCATCCCGAAAAGTTGATATCTCGCGAGCGTTATTTCAAGAAAGGCCGCGAATAAATTCGCGGCTTTTTCTTTCAGACAGTGTGGTTATTCATCATTTGTCTGTGTTATCACATGCTCCAGCCGCGTAGTCAGATTCGGGTTCGCGCCCGCCAGCGGTAACCGGAAACGAAACACGGTTCCCTCACCCAACGTACTTTCCACCTCAATATTTCCGCCATGCGCCTCCACAATCCGTTTGCTGATGGCCAACCCAAGTCCGGCGCCGCCGGTTTCCCGGTTCCTGGCTTCATCCGAACGATAGAAGCGATCGAATATGTGATCGACATGTTCCGGCGCGATACCGGGGCCTTCATCGGCTACTGTCACGACAATCTCATCATCCTGAGCTTCCGCCATAAAACGCACACGGGTATTTGCCGGCGCATGCTTGTAGGCATTGTTCAAGAGATTAAAGGCAACCCGGCTAAGCCGGTCCTGATCGCCAATAACACGCAACCCGTCATCAATCTCCATATCAAAACGGATACCTTTGCCGGCAAATAACGTAAGATGTTGCTGACCAACCTCTTGCAGAAGCAGGCTGAAATCAATTTCATCCTGCGCCAGTTCCAGCAGCCCGGCATCGGCTCGAGCCAGCGTCAGAAGACCATCCACAATACGTTGCATGCGGTCAATAATATCCAATTGCTGCCTGAGCACTTCTTCATACTCACGGGGACGCCGCTTCCTGAGCAGCGCCACCTCAATCTCGCCCCGCAAGATAGTCAGGGGAATACGCAATTCGTGCGATGCGTCCGCCGTAAACCGTTTTTGTGCCTGAATGCTACCCTCCAGATTGGCAAACATCTTGTTCAGGGTGCGCATCAAATGCCGGATTTCACGATCCGGCGTGGAAAGTTCCAAACGCCTGGACAAATCACCCGCGGCGAAGCTTGTGGCCACAGAACCAATCTCATCCATGGGCTTCAGTGCACGCCTGGCCATGACATATCCGGCGTAAGCGCTAACCAGCATTGAAATCAGGCCCAGCAAGCCGCCAATCAGATACATAAGTTCGAAGAAAGAGTGAATTTCACTGGTGCTGCGGCCCAGTAACAGTGCCCCGACCACAAAACCCGCACGATGTACAGGCATGGCGACCACGCGGATATTATCCTCGCGTAACAATGAACGGGTGGAAATAAAAGCCGTACTCCCTGCCATGGCGCTTTGCAGGGCCTCCGTCACTTCGCTGCCGCCACGTCCAATCAGCCCCCGGTCGGAGGAGAACAGTAAAACACCATTGGTGCCGACCAATTGAACAGTTCCCAGAAAATGTCTTGAAAATTCGGTCATTTCCTGGTTCCAGAAGTGGAATCTCGATGTCTCCAGCTCGCGCACAGCCGTCGTCGCCTGTTGCCTTAATTGCTGATCCACAGATGAAGAAATCTGGTGTGACAACACCACATAAAGCAATACCCCTGCAAACATCAGCAGAGCAAATTCCACAGCCATGTAGAGCAGCGCCAGCCGGCCCCGGAAGGTAGAAATCAGGTGGATAAAAGGGCGGAACAGGCGGTGTGTGAAGTGCAGCGGCGCCGAACCCCTGGCGCTCAATTTCATGGGACCCTTATTATTAGCAAACTCACGCAGGCGGCGTGTCGCTGGTAAGCATGTAACCCTGTCCCCGCATGGTGTAAATCAGTGGCGGTTCAAACCCTTTATCAACCTTGTTGCGCAAATGACTGACATATACGTCGATGACATTGCTTTCCGGATCGAAATTCATATCCCACACATGTTCACCGATACGGGTACGCGATAGCACCCGGCCAGGATTGCGCATCATGTATTCAAGCAGGGCGTATTCCTTGGTGGTCAAGCGGATGCCCTGACCCGCGCGGGTAACCCGGCGAGTCATCGGGTCCAGTTCCAGATCGGCAATCTTTAATATTGGCGTTTTGGCTTCCGAAGTCCGGCGCAGCAGGGCGCGCACGCGAGCCAGCAACTCTTCAAAGACAAACGGTTTCGTCAGATAATCGTCAGCGCCCGAATCCAGCCCCCGCACCTTGTCTTCCACGGCATCGCGTGCCGTCAACATCAGGACCGGCGTACTCACACCCCGATCCCGAATTTCCGCACACACGGTAAAACCATTCTTCTTCGGCAACATCAAATCCAGAATGATTAAATCGTATTCATTCACCTCGGCTAGAAAGCCGCCTTCCTCACCGTCATAGGCACAATCCACAGCATGCCCTTCTTCCTTGAGGCCTTTTTGGATAAACTGTGCGACGCGCTGCTCGTCCTCCACCACCAGAATCTTCATGAGGCAAGTGTAGCAGCCTGAAACCCGGGAGGAAACGCAATATGCGCCGCGATGCCATTGTCTTTGATATTGAAACCGTTCCGGATGCGGCAGCCTCCCGCCGGCTTCTGGGAGAAACCGCATTAACGGACATCGAAGCCCGTGATGCCTTGCGCGATTATTTTCTGGAAAAAACAGGCGGCAGAAACGATTTCCCCCGCCAGCCATTCCATCAAATCGTTGCTATCAGCTATGCGCATCTGGTACATGAGCCCGGCGAGGAAGGCACGGAACTGATTATCCGCCGTATCGCCAGTGGCGGGGAAGCTAAAAGCAGCGAGCACGAACTACTGGAAGGTTTCCTGAGCCTCATCGAAAAACGTGCTCCCCGGCTGGTCAGCTTCAATGGCCGGGGTTTTGATATCCCCGTCATCAAATACCGTGCCATGACACACGGACTTTCTTGCCCCCGCTGGTTTTCCGAGGGTGACAGATGGAACAGCTACGATGCGCGCTATTCGCATGAATATCATCTTGATTTACTTGAGGTGCTCTCGGACTACGGCGCTTCGGCACGTTGTTCCATGCATGAAATAGCAACCTGTTTTGGCATTCCCGGTAAACTGGATACTGCCGGTGATGATGTGCGCGGGCTATTCGAAGCAGGTGAGATCGAAGCCATTCGCAATTATTGCGAAACCGATGTTTGCACCACACTGCTGTTATTTTTGCGCTGGCAACAATTCAATGGTGCTCTCTCCGAAGGCGCATACGCCCGTGCTATACTCGGTCTGCGCAACTATCTGGAATCCGAGGGTCAAACACGTCCGCATCTTGTGGCATTTTTGGACGCATGGCATAACGCTGAACAACCTTTGAAATAGGCCAAATCATTCAAATGATGCTAAACTGGCATATACAATCCATCATAACAGGCAGGAACATTCAATGAATCACTGGAAATACATCACCACCATCATGATGATAGGAATCGGCATGACGGCATGCCAGTCACAAACCGAACAG
>BTQQ01000052.1:0-10904 GCA_036985955.1 Zetaproteobacteria bacterium
AGCGTTTGAAGCATGCTTATGTGTCCCGCATTTTAATTGAACGACCGGCCGGCAAGCTGAAGATAACGGTGCATACCGCCCGTCCCGGTGTAGTGATTGGCAAGAAAGGCGCGGATATTGAAGCCTTGCGTAAGGATCTTCACCGCATGACAGGCCAGGATGTAGACGTTTATATTATGGAAATACGTCAGGCCGAGGCTGAGGCGCAACTGGTAGCCGAAAATATTGCTTTCCAGTTGGAGCGCCGCGTGGCATTCCGCCGGGCGATGAAGCGTTCCATGCAGGGCGCTTTGCGCATGGGGGCCAAGGGAGTGCGTGTGAAATGCTCAGGCCGTTTGGGCGGTGCCGAGATTGCACGTACGGAAGGCTACCGTGAGGGACGTGTCCCGCTGCACACGCTGCGGGCTGATGTGGATTACGGATTTGCCGAAGCGCACACCACCTATGGCATCATTGGTGTCAAGGTTTGGGTATTCAAGGGTGAGAAAATCGGCGAAGCCGAAGAAAAAAGCACATAAGTTACGAGGATAGAAGATTATGTTGCAACCGAAAAAAATTCGCTGGCGCAAGCACCACAAGGAATTACAACGCCTGCGAGGAATTACGCCGCGTGGCGCCAGCCTGAATTTTGGCCAGTTTGGTTTGAAAGCCATGGAGCCGGGCCGTATTACGGCGCGCCAGATTGAAGCCGCACGTATCGCCATGACCCGCCATATTAAACGGCAGGGCCGTATCTGGATTCGTATGTTTCCGGATTTGCCCGTGTCTTCCAAGCCGGCTGAAGTTCGTATGGGTAAAGGTAAGGGCGCACCTGAATTTTGGGTAGCCGCCGTGCGTATGGGCCGTATTTTATATGAAATGGATGGCGTGGAGGAAAGTATTGCGCGTGAGGCGTTGACACTGGCGGCATCCAAACTGCCGATTCGCACCAAAGTAGTCGTACGCGGAGTGGGCCGATGAGTGATATGAAGAAAACGAAAGATTTGCGTGGCATGTCCGAAGACGACCTGAAAGAACGTATGGATGAACTGGCCGCCGAGGCCATGAAACTGCGGTTTCAGCAGGCAACCATGCAATTGACCCATACTGCACGCCCGACACAGCTGCGGCGCGAGGTCGCCCGGATTAAAACCATTCTGGCGGAACGTTCGCGTCAGGGAGTTGAAGCATGAGTGAACAGAAAAGCAACAAGCGTGTGCTGGAAGGTGTTGTGCTGAGCAACAAGACGGAAAAGACGATTGTGGTGCAGGTGGAGCGCAAGTTTTTGCATCCGCAATACCGCAAAACGATCCGTGCCCACAAGAAATATATGGCACATGACGAATCCAACGAATGCAACATCGGAGATACCGTGCGTATCATCGAGTCCAGGCCGTTGTCACGACGCAAACGCTGGGCATTGGATTCCATTGTAACCCGCGCCGAGCAGCTGTAGGCGCGCATTAGGGGACCAGGAAATGATTCAGACCGAAACCATACTTGAAGTTGCGGATAATTCCGGCGCAAGACGGATTGCTTGCATTAAAGTGCTTGGCGGATCCAAGCGGCGCTATGCCCGTGTTGGCGATGTGATTGTCGTGGCGATAAAAGATGCCATGCCCGGCGGTAAGGTAAAAAAAGGGCAGGTGGCGAAAGCTGTGGTGGTTCGTACGGCAAAGGAGTTCCGCCGCCCGGACGGCAGTTCCATCCGTTTTGACCAGAATGCGGCTGTACTGTTGACGGCTCAGGGCGAACCGGTGGGGACGCGTATTTTTGGTCCGGTTACACGTGAACTGCGCGGCAAGGGGTATATGAAGATCATTTCTTTGGCCCCGGAAGTTTTGTAGGCCGGTTTTCAGGAGAAGATAATGAGTGCAATGACAAAAACCCGTATCCATCGCGATGATGAAATTGTCGTCATTGCCGGGCGCGACAAGGGCGCACGCGGTAAAGTGATTCGTACACTGTCGGCCAATGGTAAGGTGTTGGTGGCCAAGGTGAATATGGTAAAACGGCATACGCGCCCGTCGCAGAACAGCAAAGGCGGTATCATTGAAAAGGAAGCGCCGATCGCGCTTTCTAACGTGCAGTATTATTGTCCGAGCTGCAAGACCGGAGTACGGCTTGGCACCAAGACGCTGGAAGACGGACGCAAAGTACGCACCTGCAAAAAATGCGGTGAAGTACTGGATCGATAGGAGTTATTGAGATGGCTCGATTGAGAGAAACATATAAAGCCGACATCAAGCCCGCCTTGCAGAAGGAACTGGGTATTAAGAATGTTATGGCCGTACCATCGATCAGTAAGATTGTGGTCAATATGGGCGTAGGTGAGGCAGCGCAGAATTCCAAACTGCTTGAGGGCGCAGTCACCGATATGACGGCCATTACCGGTCAGAAGCCGGTGGTGACAAAAGCACGCGTGTCCATAGCTAACTTCAAGTTGCGCGAAGGCATGGGTGTAGGTTGCCGGGTAACGTTGCGTGGAGCGCAAATGTGGGAGTTTATGGATCGTCTGGTTAATATCGCTTTGCCGCGTATCCGTGACTTCAAGGGTGTCAGCCCCAAATCATTTGACGGGCGTGGCAATTATACATTAGGAATCAAGGAACAGATTATTTTTCCGGAAATTGAATACGACAAGGTGGATAAAATTCGCGGTATGGATATCACGATTTGTACCACCGCCAGAACAAACGAGGAAGGACTGGCATTGCTCAAGCATTTCCGCATGCCGTTCCGGAATTAAGGAGTAAGTCAATGGCAACCAAGGCAATGATTGCGAAATGCAATCGTAAACCGAAATTCAAGGTACGCGGTTATACACGCTGCCAACTGTGTGGCCGGCCCCATTCGGTCTATCGTAAGTTCGGCATGTGTCGTATTTGCCTGCGCAAGCGCGCCCTGTCCGGTGAGATTCCGGGCATGGTCAAATCGAGTTGGTAGGAGAATTGCCATGATGATGGATCGAATTGCAGACATGTTGACCCGTATTCGCAATGCGCAGGTTGCCAGGTTGGAAAAAGTGGAAATGCCAGCCAGCAGTATATTAAGTGCGTTGGCTGAAATTCTGAAAGAAGAGGGTTATGTGCAAGCGGTAAAGGCATATAACCACAAGGGCAACAAACATTTACGGCTTATTCTGCGTTATGATGATGAGGGCAAGCCGGTAATCCGCGAGATTAAACGTGTGTCCAAGCCGGGGCGCCGTGTGTATGCCAATTCTGATGAATTGCCTCGGGTTAAAAGAGGTTACGGCATGGCGATTGTCAGCACATCGCATGGTGTGATGACCGATAAACGTGCACGTGCCGCCCATATTGGTGGCGAAATTCTATGTACGGTATTTTGAGGTAATAAGCATGTCTCGTATTGGAAAACAACCGATCACCGTGCCCGGTGGTGTGGAAATCAGGATTCAGGATCATTCCGTGACGGTTAAGGGACCCCGGGGTGAACTTGTTTCGCCATTGTTTGAAGGGATTGTAGCTGCACAGGAGGGCGATAGCCTGAGCTTGCAATGTGCTGACCTGAATAGCAAGGCGATGAAGTCAAAATATGGTCTGGCGCGCGCACTTCTGGCGAATGTAATCACTGGTGTTAGCAAGGGTTTTGAGCGCGTGCTGGAGTTACGAGGCGTGGGTTATCGCGCCCAGGTTCAGGGGAAGAGTTTGAATCTGGCGCTCGGTTTTTCGCATCCGGTTGTTTATGCCATACCGGAAGGCGTGGAGGCCAAAGTGGAACAGAACCGCATCACACTGAGTGGTATCGACAAGCAAAAGGTGGGTCAGACTGCTGCCGAGATTCGTGCTTTCCGTCCGCCGGAACCTTACAAGGGTAAGGGCGTTCGCTATGCGGATGAACGTGTGAAGATGAAAGAAGGTAAGAAGGCATAGGAGGATTAAATGTCTGCGAAGCGTTATGAACATGATTCAGCCGTGCGCCGGGCAACCCGGGTGCGTGCGCGCGTCAAGGCGTCCGGGCATCTGCGTTTGAGTATCTTCCGCTCTGCCCGTCACATCTATGCACAGGTGATCGACGATGCGGCAGGCAAGACGCTGGTGACTGCATCAAGCCTTGATTCCTCGGTCAAGGCCGGTGGCAATAAACAGGCGGCTGAAGCTGTGGGTAAATTGCTGGGTGAGCGTGCAAAGAAGGCGGGCATTAAGAAAGTGGCCTTCGATCGCGGCAGATTTTCCTACCATGGCCGCGTGCAGGCCCTGGCTGAAGGCGCCCGTGGCGCCGGGCTGAAGTTTTAGTGCCCTGTTTATGGAACAAGACACTTAGGAGTGATTGAATGATCAATACTGAAGAACTGGAGTTGACCGAGAAACTCGTGCACATCAACCGTGTAGCCAAAACGGTTGCTGGTGGCCGGCGTATGGGTTTTTCGGCTCTGATGGTTGTCGGCGATGGCAACGGACATGTCGGTTTCGGACATGCCAAGGCCAAGGAAGTGCCTGAGGCCATTCGTAAGGCCAACGAAATCGCACGGCGTACGCTGATCAGCGTGCCGCGCAAAGATGGTACGATTCATTATGAGGTCATTGGCCGCCAGGATGCATCGCGTGTGCTTCTCAAGCCTGCCAGTGAAGGTACCGGCGTGATCGCCAGCAGCAGTGTACGTGCTGTGATGGATGCGGCAGGTATCCGTGATGTGTTGACTAAATGCCTGGGTTCACGCAATCCGCTCAATTTGATTCGTGCTACATTTAATGGACTGCGAGCACTGGAAACACCGGAGCAGATCGCTGAGCGCCGTGGTAAAGGCAAGCGGGGAGCTTAAGCATGAGCAAAAAAAATATGATTCGTGTGCGCCAGGTTAAAAGTGGCATCGGGTATGCCAAAGATCAGAAGGCTACTCTGCGGGGCTTGGGGTTTCGCCGTATGAATCAGGTGGTGGAGCTGGAAGACACACCGGCGATTCGTGGCATGGTTAACAAGGTCTGTCACCTTGTGCGCATTGAAGCTTAAGGAGTCGAATGCATGAAGCTGAATGATCTTAAAGCGACCAAAGGAGCCCGGCGCGATCGTAAACGCCTGGGTTGCGGCGTGGGTTCCGGTCAGGGTAAAACTGGCGGACGCGGACACAAGGGACAAAAATCACGTACCGGCGGTTCGGTTGCCCGCGGCTTTGAAGGCGGACAGATGCCACTAATCCGGCGCGTTCCGAAGCGTGGGTTTACACCGCTGACCAGAAATTCGTATCAACTTGTGAATGTTGAGCAACTGGAACGATTCGATGCCGGTACGCATGTGGATGCAGCCTCACTGTTTGAGGCAGGCCTTGTTCGCAATGCGGTTTCATCCGTCAAGCTGCTTGGCAATGGCGATCTGTCCAAGAAACTGGACATTGCCGTGACAGCGGCATCGGCACAGGCCACCAAAAAGGTTGAAGCAGCAGGTGGAAGCCTGAAGCTGACTGCAGCTTGACACTGGAGCGGTGGATATGTTTGATGATATCGTAACAAGGCCGTCCATGGCCTTTTCACTTTCCATACAAATCAAGTCATTGATTTGCGCGCCCGTCCATGGGCGCGTTGATGACTTCTTGCGAAGTTATCATGTTTGAACGCGCAGGCCAGATGGGCGGACTTGCCGATATGGGCAAGATTCCCGAACTAAAGAGCAGGGTTCTTTTTACCTTGGGGATGCTGGTGGTGTATCGCCTTGGCGCGCACATCCCGGTGCCGGGGATCGATGCCGGTGTGCTGGCCGAGATATTCAAACAGGCGCAAGGCACGATGCTGGGCATGTTTGATATGTTTTCCGGTGGTGCTTTGCGAAGACTTACGATCTTTGCGTTAGGTATCATGCCCTACATTTCTGCGGCAATTATTCTTCAATTGATGACCGTGGTGTCGCCGAAGCTGGAACAACTCAAGAAAGAAGGCGAAGCAGGGCGGCGTCAGATTACCCAATACACTCGCTACGGTACAGTTGTGTTGGCTCTGTTTCAGTCCGTGGGCATTGCGATTGGCATGGAATCATTCTCCGTGAATGGCATGCCGGCTGTGATCGATCCCGGTTGGGCCTTCCGTCTGATGACCGTACTGACACTTACTTCCGGTACGATTTTTCTGATGTGGGTGGGTGAGCAAATTACCGAACGTGGCATTGGCAATGGTATTTCCATGATTATTTTCGCCGGTATTGTCGCTGGACTCCCGCAAGCGATTGGTGGAACACTGGAGTTGGCGCGCACGGGTGAATACACGGCGTTCACGGTGCTATTCCTCTTTGCGACTGCCGTTGCGGTGACAGGTGTGGTCGTCTGGTTTGAGCGGGCGCAACGTCGCATTCCTATCCAGTATGCCAAGCGGCAGGTTGGCAATCGACTGTATGGCGGCAAGTCCTCATTCCTTCCCCTTAAAGTGAATACAGCCGGCGTGATTCCGCCAATTTTTGCCTCCAGCCTGATTCTGTTGCCTGCCACGTTTGCCCAGTTCACGAAGAATACGGAAGGGTTTGGCTGGCTGGGGGATATTTCGGCCCTGCTTAGTCCGGGGAACTGGTTATATATGGCGCTGTTTTCCGGTCTGATCGTCTTTTTCTGCTTCTTCTATACAGCCATCGTATTCAATCCCAAGGAAACCGCCGATAATCTGAAGAAACATGGCGGCTTTATTCCGGGTATTCGTCCCGGGCAGAAGACAGCAGAGTATATTGATTCCGTGTTGACGCGCTTGACGGTAACAGGCGCCATCTATGTCACGCTGGTTTGCCTGCTGCCGCAGTATTTGATTTCAGAACTGTCCGTGCCGTTCTACTTTGGTGGCACCAGCCTGTTGATTGTCGTGGTAGTGACCATGGATACGATGTCCCAGATTCAGGCGCATCTGCTCTCGCACCAGTATGAGGGCATGATGAAACAGGCTCGATTGAAAACAGGGCGGTGATGAGCCGCTGATGAACCTGGTTCTTTTTGGACCTCCGGGTGTGGGTAAAGGCACTCAGGGCGAACGTTTTTCGTCGGAGAACAGCATTAGCCACCTTGCCATGGGCGACATTCTCCGTGCCGCCGTGCGTGATGCCACCGAGGCCGGGAAACAGGCCAAGGCTTATATGGATGAGGGAAAACTCGTTCCCGATGATGTGGTTGTATCCATGATTGAAGATCGAATTGTCAAAGATGATGCCGCAGGGTTTCTCCTGGATGGGTTTCCCCGGAATGTGGCGCAGGCAAAAGCCCTGGATGCCATGCTCGCGCATCATCGCCTCACGCTGGACAAGATCGTATTCATGGATGCGCCTGAGGGGGATTTGCTTGAGCGGTTAAGCGGGCGGCTTATTTGCAGGGCTTGCGGTTTTGGATTTCATCGGCATTATTCGCCCCCCCGCGAGGCAGGGCGCTGCGACCGCTGTGACGGTGAGTTGTATCAGCGAGAGGATGATCGTGAAGAGGTGATTGCCAATCGTTTACGTGTCTACAGAGATCAGACTGAGCCTTTGCTTGTGTATTATAATGGCAGGCCGGGTTTTATCAGGCTCGATGCTTCCGGGGAAATGCAGGCGGTTTATACCGCACTGAAAGAGGCGGTTAGAGACTAAAACATGGCAAAAGAAGATATCATTGAAATGTCAGGGGAAGTGACCGAGAAACTTCCCAATGCCATGTTCAAGGTCAGGCTGGAGAATGATCACGAGGTCCTGGCCACGATTTCGGGCAAGATGCGCAAATATTACATCCGCATTCTTCCCGGCGACAAGGTTACGGTGGAAATCTCGCCATATGATCTTTCCCGTGGTCGCATCAGTTATCGTGAGAAGTAAGAATAAGTCCGCTGGTAGCGGGCAGGAGGCAGCATGAAGGTTCGGGCATCCGTAAAGAAAATGTGCAGCAAATGCCGTGTGATCAAGCGCCGTGGCGTGATTCGTATCATCTGCGAGAATCCGCGGCACAAGCAACGACAGGGATAAGTTTTTTTATGCAACGCGACACGAGAACGCACTTGCAGCAGACCGGCTTCACGGCTATCATCGCGCGCCCTTCACAAGCGTGTCATCGATTGTATGCGCTGGTATTTTACGGACAGGAGACATAAGTGGCACGTATCGCCGGAGTAAATATCCCGACCCAAAAACGCGTGGAAGTTGCGTTGACCTATATCTTTGGTATCGGGCGCTCCAGCTCCCGCAAGATTCTGGCCAAGGCCAAAATCAGCCCGGAGGTGCGCGTAAAGGACCTGACGGAAGCAGAAGTCACCAAGATTCGCGCCGCGATTGACAAGGATTATGCGGTTGAAGGCGATCGCCGCCGGGAAGTTTCCATGAGCATCAAGCGGTTAACCGATCTGGGTTGCTATCGTGGTTTGCGCCATCGCAAGGGCCTTCCGGTTCGCGGCCAGCGTTCCAAGACCAATGCACGTACACGCAAGGGGCCGCGCCGTACCGTGGCCGGCAAGAAGAAGTAAGGGCGAGGTAACTATTTATGGCAGGTCCGAAAACCGGAAAGACCGGTACGAAGCGGCGTGTTCGCAAGAACATCGCGAATGCCGTTGCGCATATCAAGGCATCATTCAATAATACCCTCATCAGTTTTACCGATGAGGCCGGAAATGCAATTTGCTGGGCAACCAGCGGCGCAGCCGGATTCCATGGTTCTCGCAAGAGTACGCCGTTTGCTGCCCAGGTTGCAGCTGAAGAAGCCTGCAAGAAGGCCATGGACCACGGTGTGAAAAATGTATCAGTGCTGGTTAAGGGCCCAGGCTCCGGTCGTGAGTCTGCTATTCGGGCCATTGCCGCTTCCGGTTTGAATGTAACCTTCATTCGTGATGTTACGCCGATTCCGCATAATGGCTGTCGCCCACCGAAGCGGCGCCGCGTTTAGGAGTATTGAATGGCTCGTTATATGGACGCTAAATGCCGCTTATGCCGGCGCGAAGGCGAGAAACTGTATCTGAAAGGATCGAAGTGTTATTCGGACAAGTGTGCGATTGAACGCCGTCCTTATGCTCCGGGGATGCATGGTCAGAGCCGTCGTCCCGGGCGTACTTCCGACTACGGCCTTCAATTGCGTGAAAAACAGAAGGTCAAACGGGTCTACGGCCTTCAGGAGAAGCAGTTTCGCCGTTATTTCCAGGATGCCGACCGCATGCCGGGTGTGACAGGTCTGAATCTCCTGCATTTGCTGGAGTCTCGTCTGGACAATATGATTTACCGTATGGGTTTGTCCACATCGCGCTCTGAAGCACGCCAGTTGGTACGTCATAAACATATCCTTCTGGATGGAAAGGTTGTAAATATTCCTTCCTGCAAGGTTCCTGTGGGATCGAGAATTGCCTTGAATGAGAAGGCACGGGAACATCTTCGCATTAATGCCGCAGTTGAATCCGCAGGACAGAAAGGCGTGGCTGAATGGCTGGATGTGGATCTACAGAGCAAGCAGGGGATATTCCGCGAACTGCCCGCGCGTGACCAACTGGACCCGGGAATTCATGAGCAACTCATTGTTGAGTTGTATTCCAAGTAATCAAAGAACAGACAGGGGATAAGCATGGAGCTGATTAAGCCTCGCAAGGTAACGGTTGAGGAGATTGTTCCCGGACGTACCGCGAAGATTACATTTGAGCCGCTGGAGCGCGGTTTTGGCACCACCTTTGGCAACAGTCTGCGCCGCATGTTGCTTTCTTCGCTGGCTGGCGCATCCGTCAGCATGGTTAGGATTGATGGTGTTGCACATGAATTTGATACCATCAAGGGCGTACGCGAGGATGTGATGGACATCATCCTCTCGCTCAAAGAAATCGATTTGAAGTGCGATACCGATGGCAGCCATGTATTAAGCCTGGATGTGAAAGGCCCGACTGTGGTGACTGCGGGTAGTCTCAATGTTTCAGGCTCTGTGCATATCCTGAATCCCGATATGGTGCTGGCACATCTCAACGAGGACGGTGCGCTGAAAATGGAAGTTACGGTAGATACGGGCCGTGGCTATGTCCCCGCCCAGGAACGCGTGGATGTGGAACGTGCCGCAGGTACGTTGCTGATTGATGCTTCCTACTCACCGGTTCGGCGTGTGGCGACACGGGTTGAAAATGCACGTGTCGGACAGAACACCAATTATGACAAGTTGATTATGGAGATTGAAACGAATGGTGCGCTCTCACCTGAGGAAGCCATACATGAAGCGGCAGACATTATCGAAAGCCAGCTGGCCGTGTTCCTGGATTTTGATGCAGTGGTGCGCGAAGACACCAAGGCTGACGAAGGAATCAATCTCGAGGAAATGTTGCGCCAGCCGATTGATCATCTCGATTTATCGGTGCGCTCCATGAATTGTCTGAAGAGTGACAATGTTTTTTATGTTGGTGATTTGGTCATGCGCAACGAGCAGGACATGTTGCGGACACCGAATTTTGGCCGTAAATCGTTGACCGAAATTAAAGAAGTTTTGAATAAAATGGGCCTTGGTCTGGGCATGAAGGTTGAAAACTGGCCACCGCAAGGCCTGCCGCCCGTTGAATAAACGGTATTTTCTGTAAGGGGTATCTTATGCGTCATCGTAAACATCATGGCTCCCTTGGTTTACCAAGCGGCCATCGCCGTGCTGTTCTGGCCAACCTGGCGACAGCGCTGTTGACTCATGGCCGCATTGAAACGACACAAGCCAAAGCCCGCGCTGTGCGTCCATATGTGGAGAAACTGATCACCCTGAGCAAGCGTGGCGATCTGCATGCCCGCCGTCAGGTGCTGGCCAAGTTGCGCCACCGTTCTGTTGTAGATCATTTATTCAACGATGTGGCATCCGTATTTTCCAATCGAAAGGGTGGATATACACGCACCATCAAAACAGGTTTTCGTGCAGGCGATGCCGCACCCATGGCCATTATCGAACTGGTTGATCAGCCACAAGTCAAAGAGGCCGGGGCCGTTAAGCCTGCCAAAGAGGTGAAAGCGGATAAATAATTCCAGGTATCAAAGAA
>BTQQ01000053.1:0-10890 GCA_036985955.1 Zetaproteobacteria bacterium
ATGTCGATCCACAGCTTAGTCAGGGGTTTACGGTGAAGAGCGTGGAGGCCAGGGCCAATGTGTGGCTGAAGGACTTTGGCATCGCGGTGGAGCCGGGACTGGTCATGGACCCGCGGGCGGCGCGCATCAATGTTAACCAGCGGCGTGGCATGCTCGTGTTTAACAGCGTGGTGGATTATCCCTTTGTTGCTGAAGTGGAGGGTATGGATGAGGCCAATCCGATTACGCATGGGCTGCAAGCCGTATCCGTACCCTTTGCCTCGCCGCTGGCATGGACTGGCGACGGCCCGCATGGCGATGTGTTGCTGGCTTCATCCGCGATGGCGTCTATCGAGAACGGGCCACCCTATGATGTTAATCCTCTTGTGCCCATGAGCAAACGATTCGATGGCCTGACGCGCAGACAAGTGAATCTGGCGCTGGTTGAGCAGGGTGCGGCCAAATCTGCATTTTCCGGCCCACCAAAAGGTGTTTCTGTCACAAAAAAACATATTGCAAATACGGAACATTCCCGTGTGCTTGTGGTGGGTAGCCGTTCACTGCTGGACGATCAGTTTATGAGCGGTAGTAATCTGGTCTTTGTACTCAATACGCTGGATTGGCTGGCCGGTAATGAGGGGTTGATTGATTTGCGCTCGCGCGGCGTGATTCAGCGGCCATTGGCGGCGCTGACGAAGAATGAACGCTCCATGTATAAGGGCTTGTGGATGTTTGCTTTGCCGTTGCTCATCGTGGTTATGGGCCTGTGGCGTTGGCGTAAACTCCGTTCATTGGAGGCCGCAGTTTGAAGCGTTCAGCTTTGTGGATGACATTATTGATTCTGATCGGTTGGTCCGCATGGCAGTTCTCACAGCCGGAACTTGCGCCACAGGTGCATGAGCCTTTAAAGACACCGGATATTTCAAAGGTTGTCGCCATTGAGCTTGCGCCTGCATCCGGAGCGCATGTGCGTCTGAAAAAAGAGGAAGAAAAATGGATGCTGGCCGGCAAGCCGGACGTACCCGCCAATGAAGAAGCGATACGGCATTTACTGCATGATTTGGCCAATATGCGCGTGGTCCGCGTAGTCGCCCATACGCATACGCACGATAATGCGCTTGGAATGAATTCCGGCACAAAACTTACCTTGCTGGATCAAACAGATACCGTGCTGTTTATCCTGATGGTGGGGAAACAGGGCAGTGACCTGATTTCCACGTATGTGCGTATCGGACAAGCACCGGAAGTGCTGGCCGTGGACAAGTCCTTCGTCTGGCAGGTGAGGCGCAATCCAAACGCATGGAAAGCGCCACCGTCCAAGCCTCATGATACAGGTGAGCCTGCCAGGAAAACCGGTCAGGATACGAAAAAGGCTTTACCACTCAAAAGTTCATGACGGATTCCCGTCTGATTCTGTTCGATTGTGATGGCACACTGGTGGATTCCCATCGCCACATTATTACCGTGATGCAGCAGGCGTTTGCGGACTGCGGGTTACCTGTTCCGGATGATGCCGGAATCACCGGTGTGATCGGGTTGTCGCTGGATACGGCTATGGCTCAAATGCTACCGGATACCGATGCTGCAAATCGGCGGAAGATTGCCAATACCTATCGCAAACTGTACCGGGATATGCCCAGTGAACACGGATTACATGCTGGCGTTCGATCTACGTTGATAACATTGCAGAAACGGGGTTACGGTCTGGGCATTGTCACCGGGAAATCGCTGCCGGGTTTGCGGCGCGTGCTTGACGAGTTTGATTTATCCCGCTTTTTTATGGTGTGGCGAACGGCGGATCAGTGCCCGTCCAAGCCGCATCCGGGAATGGTGAATGAATGCATGGCTGAAATGGGCGTGGAGTGTGCACAAACCACGGTGGTCGGTGATGCATGCGTAGACATACAGATGGCAATTGCCTGTGGTGTGCGCGCAATTGGCGTGTCTTTTGGCGCGGGCTCTCATGATGCACTGATGAGCGCCGGAGCTGAAGGCGTTGTGGATTGCTTTGATGAACTGAGGGCGCGCTTTCCACCCTTGCGGCAATCGGTCACATCATCCACGATAGCCCCATGAACAAAGCCGCCAGGAAAACCGTCAAATATAGTCTGATTCTTCTTGCCTTGCTGGCGGTGGCATTGCTTGCGGCCCCGTTCTTTATCGATATCAATCACTATAAGGGGCTGATTATCGAAAAGGCCGAACAGGCCACGGGACGCAGGGTTGAGATAGGCGGATTACACGCTTCATTTTTTCCATGGGTGGGCGTACGTCTTGATGATGTGGGTATTGCCAATCGCCAGGGCTTTTCGAACGAAGACTTCTTGCAGGTGAAAAGTCTGGATGTGCGTCTGGCATTGTTGCCTTTGTTGAGTAAACGGGTCGAAATCAAGCGTTTTGTGCTGGATAGTCCGAAGCTGTTGCTGGAACGTGATGCCAGCGGCGCCGGAAACTGGGAAGACCTGCTTCCCGCCACGAAGGAGGAAAAGTCGGCGGATGTTGTGGGTGGAATGCAGACGCCTGCCCCAACGGGAGGTGGTGCTTCCCTGGTTGCTCTGAGCGCGAAATCCCTGCGTATGCTGAACGGCGAAGTACATTACCGGGATATGCGGTCGGGGAGCGACATTACCCTGAGCGAATTTGGCATTGAGGTAGACGGTGTACAACTCGATCAACCGGTGCATGTACAAGCTTCGGGAAAGCTCTCCGGCGATACTTTTTCCGTAAAAGCGGAAGTGGGGCCATTGGGAGATTTGTCTAAATTTAATGCCGGGAAATTACCTTTACAGGCTGATATTCAGGCCAAATCCATTGCACTTGAGAAATTTACTGCTTTTATTCCGGCCCTGACTGGCCTGGGGGCGGGCACATTGGCGGTGGACGTCAGAATTGAACAGAGGCCGGATGGTTTGCGGGTGACGGCAGGCACGCTTGCACTGCGTGGCGAACATGAGGCGGATGTAGCGTGGAAGATTGAAATGCCGAAACCGGATCGAATGAAACTTGATCGCGTGGTGCTGCGTGTGGAGGGAGAGAAGGCTGCGGAAATGACAGGTTCCGTGCGCGGTATCGGGAATGGCTTGCAGTATCAGGTACGCATTAATACGCCAACATTGAGCCGCAAGCAGTTATCGGCATGGATGCCGGATTTGCAGGCTTTGTATGCCGCGCATCCTGCCCCCTGGAAGCAGGTTAAGCTGGGGTTGTTGGCCGCGGGTGATGCAAAGCATGTGGAATTGCGGGATCTGCAACTGATACTGAATAAGGAGCTTGTTCAGGCCTCCGGGAACGTCCGGTTTGGAGCCGGTCCCGTTGTGCGGTTACGGATTGCCTCTAAAAGCCTGCATATAGACCCGTGGTTGCCGCAGCCGGAAAAGGACAAGGCCCAAAGCCTGACATCCGTCAACGATAAGCCGGGTATTCATATGATACCTTATGCCTCCGCTGAGGGTGCAAGAATCGGCCAACAGCAAACCGGAAGCCGGAATGCTGATGCTGCTGGCGCACGGATTGGCCAGCCACAAGCCGTAAACATGCCTGCCGATACCGGAACGGCCGAGCCGGATTTGCGCTTTCTGAAATCATGGCGTGTTACAGCCGGGTTACAGGTGGATCATTTGTTCCTGCATGGGCTTGATCTGGCGTATCTGCATGCCACGCTTTCCGGCAAACGCGGAACATTCACCATGGATCCTTTCCGGTTTGAACTGGCTGGCGGCCAGGTCAGGGAGAAGGCCAGCGTGAATGTGAGCCTCTACCCCGCCCGCTGGACCGAGTCGGTAAAGGTGCGCGGTGTGCAGGTGCAACCGGTGCTTAAAGCGCTGGCGGGCACGGATATGATTGCTGGTGTCATGCAGATGGATACGAAGTTGAGTGGTGTTGGCCTGTTGCCCCAGACAGCAACGCAAAGCCTGAATGGAACGGGCCATGTACTGTTGCGCGATGGTATGATCAAGGGTTTTGATATTGCGGGAACGTTGCGCAGCATCACCGCCCCGGGTCAGCAGGGCGGTTCCAGACAAACTGATTTTTCGCAGCTTTCCGGAAGCTTCAAGGTTAGAAACGGAGTGGCAAGCAATGATGATTTATTCATGGCCTCCCCCTTGTTTCGCCTCACCGGCTATGGACAAGTGGATCTTGTAGCCAAAAACATGGATTACCATGTCAAACCCCGTTTGGTGGGAAGCCTGGCGGGGCAGGGCGATACTGAAGCCGTGAGAAAAGGATTGGTGATTCCTCTTCGAATTACAGGGCCTCTGGATGCACCCAGGGTAAAGGTAGAAATGGATATTAAAACACTGATGGGGAACGTCGGGAATATCAAAGATATCCTCAAGGGCGGGAAAGGTGGATTGAAGGGTATTCTGAAAGGTGTTTTACAAGGCGGCCCTGCTTCCGGGAACCCGGCGCCGGATGCGGCGCCTGCTCCATCACAAGCTCCCGCGAAGCCGGTTGACCAGATTCTGCGGAAATTGAAGATTCCGGGATTTTAGCCCGCATTTTTCATGAGACCAGAAGCCTGCCAGACTTATGGCAAATCTACTGCGCCTGCCTGTGCGGGTAGCCAAACGGCCTATGGTTTTTTGCCAGTAAAAACCCCTTGTATGGAGCCTGTTCGGTGCCATAGATACGCAATTTTATGAAAAACGTAAGCTAGCCGATGTTTGAACGATTGAGGTTGCATCCGGAGCGTCCCCAGGCACGGCTTATCCGGCACGCCGCCGAATATATACGTCAGGGAGTGGCAGCAGTCATTCCGACGGAGACGACTTATTCATTGATGGCGCTACCCGATGCCTCCGGAGCAATTTCCGGGATACGCCGCTTGCGGCAACTGGACAGACAACACTGGTGGTCACTGGTGTGCCTGGACTTGTCACAAGCTGCCCGTTATGTGCGCATAGATAATGATGCACACCGTATGCTCAGGCGCTGTTTGCCGGGTCCGTACACGTTCATTCTCCCGGCCAAGTCCGGCTTGCCACGCCGCATTTTTGGCAAACGCCACGATGTGGGGATTCGCATACCATCTCATGCTGTGTGCAGGGATCTGTTACAGGAACTGGGAGCGCCGCTTCTGGCAACCACTCTGGTTTTTCCCAATAAACAGGATGCGGCGACTGATCCTGAAGAGTTTATACCTTACCTCAAAGGATCGAACATGCTGGTTCTTGATGCGGGTTGGGGCGGGGCGGTGCCGACCACAGTCATCGACTTATGCGGTGATGCCCCGGGACTGATGCGGGAGGGGGCAGGTGACTGGCCTGCATGACTACTGCGAAATAGGTGAATCAGCCCGAATACAAAGTACCTTCATTTATGTTGTTGTTAGTATCAGCATGCCTCATCTTTTAATGGCAAGGGATTTCTCAACATGACTCGAAAGCAGGCCAATGTTGCATCTATGACGCCGGAGGAACGTAAGTCCGCCATGTCATTGGCCGGTATTTTTGGTCTGCGCATGCTCGGTCTGTTCCTGATTTTGCCGGTATTTTCACCCTATGCACACGGCCTTCAAGGTGCTGCCGAGCATCCGATGCTGGTCGGCATTGCACTGGGCGCGTATGGCTTGACGCAGGCGCTGTTGCAAATTCCGTTCGGCATGCTGTCCGACAGAATTGGGCGCAAGCCGGTGATTGCCGCCGGTATGCTGCTGTTTGCCATAGGCAGTGTGATTGCCGCTATGTCAGATTCTATTACCGGCGTATTGATTGGCAGGGTGATTCAGGGTTCGGGCGCGGTGGCTGCCGCAATTATCGCTCTTGTTGCTGATCTCACGCGTGAGGAACACCGCACCAAAGCAATGGCCATGATTGGCATGACCATTGGTGCATCTTTTATGGTTTCAATGGTGATCGGCCCTGTCCTGGGACATCTCATGGGCGTAGACGGTATTTTCTGGCTGACGGCCGTATTGTCGCTTGCCAGTATCCTCTTTCTTTATCTGGTGGTTCCCGAGCCGAAACGGCAGGTGCATCACCGTGATGCCGAGGTGACGGCGGGCATGCTGGGACGGGTGCTGGCCAACGGCGAATTGTTGCGGCTGGATTTTGGCGTGTTGGTGTTGCACACCGCGTTGACGGCAATGTTTGTGGTGTTGCCGATGGTATTGATGAATTCCGAGCATCCCCTGTTGGCGGGCGCGGCACAATGGAAGCTGTATCTGCCTGTGATGGGCGCATCCTTTGTGTTGATGATTCCGATGGTCATTGTCGCCGAGTCCAGGCACAAGACGAAACAGGTGTTTGTGCTTTCCATTGCCTTGCTTGCCGTCGCCCAGATATGGATGGCGCTGTGGGGAGTATCGCTGGTGGCAATTGCGGTCGCTCTGTTCATTTTCTTTGTTGGGTTTAATGTATTGGAAGCCACATTGCCATCGCTGATTTCCAGGATTGCGCCGGCATCGGCCAAAGGAACAGCGGTAGGCGTATTCAACACCTGCGAATTTTTTGGTGCATTTGTTGGTGGCGTGCTGGGTGGACTTCTGTATGTTCCAGCCCGGCACAACGAAGCCCAGATTTTTCTGGTGATTGCAGGATTGCTGATATTGTGGTTGCTGGTGGCACTTGGCATGGCGCCACCTCGCCATGTGGCCACGCGTATGTTACGCATTGAAGTATCGGATGAGACGGCAGCAGAGTCATTACGGCAACGTCTTCTGGCCGTTGATGGCGTAGCTGAAGTCGAAATCTTTCTGGACGAGCAGGTTGCCTACTGCAAAGTCGATAACAAGACTCTGGATGATGACATATTATACACGGCGGCTCAGGCTGCCTGAATTGGCGTTTTTTTTGCTAGCATTTATTGGGAATAAACAAAAAGGGGTAATAACATGGCGGGGAATCAGCAGGGAATGATTGAAAAAGTATTTGAATGGTTCCTGTGGAACAGCCGCTTCGTGGTCATTCTTGCGGTTATTTCCTCGTTGATAGGCATGGTGCTTCTGTTTGTGATGGCAGCGGAGAATATGCTGCATCTGGCCTGGCAGTTCATTGAAATGACATTTATGGGCATTGAACATCCCGATTACCATGTCGAGGCAGTAGGGCAGATTATATCGGCTGTGGATGATTTTCTGCTTGGTACGGTGATGCTGATTTTCGGTCTTGGCCTGTATGAATTATTCATAAGCAAGATTGATATTGCCCATAAAGATGAAAAGTCCAACAACATTCTGATGATTAACAGCCTGGATGATTTGAAGGACCGCCTGGCCAAGGTGGTGCTGATGATTCTGGTCGTGGCCTTCTTCAAGAATGTACTGCATGTCACTTTTGATAACCCGTTGAATATCCTGTATATGGGTGGCGGTATCCTGCTGGTGTCGCTATCGACCTATTTCACCAATAAAGCTGGCAAGGGCTAGGGCACTGGCCTTGGCGTCATCCAATGTCTGGTTGAGGAGAGGGTTGGATGTCCTGCTGTTCCTGCTGACGGTTGGTGCATTTATGGTGTCCTTCCGGGAGGAGGCTCCGGACTGGTGGCAACTTGTCATACTTTCCCTGTTTGTCCTTTGTTTTGTGTGGCGGTGGTATATTGCCTCAGACAGGGGGGCGTATATTCGCAGCAACTGGCTTGATCTGGTGTTCGTGGTGCTTTTGGCCTCACCGGTATTGCGCCTGTTCACTGTCTTCAAATTTGCGCGGCTTGCGCCAGCCTTACGGCTGGGCGTGCTGATGCGCAAGCACAGGACACAACTGCTGAAACTCATTTTATTGTCACGCGACAGTTTCCCGGTTGCAATGGCTCTCGTGTTCGGCATGGTGTTTCTTTTTGGCACCAGTACCTATCTGTTGGAGTATCATCAGAACCCATCCTTTTCCAGTGTCAGCGATGGATTGTGGTGGGCTTTTGTGACTCTGACGACCGTTGGTTATGGTGATATTGTACCGGTGACAGAGGCAGGTCGGATCATCGCAGCATTGACCATGGCGTTTGGCATTGCGGTGTATTCCTTACTGATCGCCAACCTGACGCATTTTCTTGAAACACTGGAAGGTTCGAAGGAGATTGATAAGACAGATTCCTAGTCAAATATCCTTTGAGGCGAACCTCCGAAGATAGATTGATTCAGCCACGATCCTGCCCAACTCAATCCAAAGAAAGCGCATAATGTCAGCACCACGGTTGCACCCGATGGCCAATCCAGTATATACGATAGGAATAAACCCAGCCATGTGCCGGTGAGGGATATAAGCAGGCTGATGAGCCAGAGCCCGAACAGTCCCCGGCCCCAAAACCATGCACAGGCCGCTGGCAGGACGAGCAATCCCGTGGTCAGCACGATTCCGGCAAGCTTGACGCACATGACGACAGACAATCCGACCATGGCATACAGCAGCAGTCGATAGAGATGAACCGGCAGACCGGATGCGGCGGCTGTTTTGGCATCAAAGGCAATGCTCCACCATGGACGCGCAGCCCATATCAGGCTAATCATCACTATGCTGCTTCCCCACATCAGCCAGTATTGATCACGTTCCGAGGCCATGAGGATATTGCCGAAGAGTAACCCGAACAGATCGACTTCATATTTACTTGCCGTGGAGAGAAGTACGATACCCAGCGCCATAGCACCGGCAAACAGGACACCTGTTCCCGCATCGTCGTTCAGGCCGCGATGACGTGGCATGGATGCCAGCATCAGGGAGACGATCACCGCCGTCGCCGCGGCTGTGGGGAGTAATGGCAGAGCCAGTACCACGGCCAGACCCAGTCCGGCCAGCGTTGCATGGGAAACGCCTACCGCCAGGAAAGCCAGGCGGTGGGCCAGAATCATGACTGACATGCCGGATGCAACAATAGCAATCAGTGTGGACGGGAACAGGGCGGCGCGCATGACTTCGCTGGCAAAGAATCCGCTCACGCATCACCCGCATTTTTATGCTGATCATGGCATCCGATGCAATGCGAGTCGTGCGCCACAACATGCATGTGATCGCCATACATGGTGTGCCATACTTCTTCGGGAATCGTCTCCCCATGCATGGCATGATGATGGATGCGTGTGTTCAGGCAGGCAACGGAATCCACATAGCCGCTGATAGCGGCAATGTCGTGCTCAACCATAATGATGGCAGTGCCCTGTTCATCGCACATGCGCCGTAACAGCCTGTAAAGTAATTCCTGTGCATGCGTATCCAGAGCGGCAGCGGGTTCGTCCAGTAACAGCAGGCGCGGGGATGTGGCCAGTGCACGGGCCAGACGCACACGTTGCTGCTGGCCACCGGACAGGCTTCTGTAATCTCTTTCTGCAAGCGCTTCTGTGTCGGTTAATGCCAGCGCCTGTTTCACCTTTGTTTCATGTCTGGAAAAATTCCATAGAGGGGCAGGATATGTGGCCAGTCCCAGGGCAACGACATCGCGTACGCGCATTGGCAACATGGATGGCGTTTCCTGTTTTTGGCTTAAGAATCCTGTTTGTGCCAGTAATTTTCGGCGATTGAAACGGGATAGACACTCACCGAACAGATCGATATGGCCGGTATCCGGTTCAATGAGTCCGGCAATGGCGTGCAACAGCGTGCTTTTCCCTGCCCCGTTTGGCCCGACAATTCCAAGGAAGTGGCCGGGTTCCACGATGAGATTGATATCATTGAGAATCCATTGTTCGGGGTGACCAACATTAATGTGATTCAGGCAAACAGACGGCGTGCTCATGAGGGAACCTGTTTGATGTTCCATCGCATCAGTTGATTCCATGTCATATTGCAGTTTCCCAGAGCATCAAAACGAAGTATGTCTCTTCTATCGCTATGCCTGGATAGCCACACCAGACCCCGATTGGGGTGATGCAAACTGCCCCACAGAACGACACCCGTATGTGTACGGAGAAAATTAAGCGCATGTTCCAGTTGGCGAGGGCGAATGCTGCCATGGTGACGGGGTTCCAGCACTGCCCGAACCGGTACTTTGAAGTATTCACATAGCCTGCGCCATGCGGGATGTTGCATTATAACGCCGCGTTGCTGAAGTGGCGCCAATGCCTGTTTCCAGGCTGTTTCCAGATCATCACAGATACGCAACGCCCGCCTCAGCGATTGTGTGATGGATTGCCGACGCTGAGGTGCAATATCCTGTAATTTCTTCGCTAATAAAGGGAGGATACGCCGGACTTCGGATGGCAGCAGCCATGCGTGGTCCTTTTTGGGCCATAGATCAAGTTGCTGTGCCGCCATGCTCAGGCCCGGCCAATGGCCGTCATCACGGCTGGCCCGGAGCAGCAGGTTCGCGTGCTTGATTTGTTGCACCTGCCTGGGCGTAAGCTGGAAATTATGAGCGTCGGCGCCGGGAGGTAAAAGGCAATAAATTTTGGCTTTTTCATCCAGCATGGATACCAGCCCGGCGAGTGGCGGAAGGGTGGTGACAATAACGGCGTGTGCTATGTTTGGTGTAGCGGAATAGAACAGCAATCCCAAAAGACCTGAAAAAAAATGGTAAAATACCTTGCCTTGAAGCAAATGACAGGCTATACGCTTGCCATAATATGCGACGATATGGCTCAATGGTGGCGCGGTATTCATGGAAAGCGCATGCTATGGGACGTGCAGGCGCCCCGCAACGCAGGTGATTTTATCACCTTTGTGAATGCAGGGTATGCTGGCACCAACATAAATAAAGCCCCGCGCAGAGCCCCACAGGCGGTTCAGATCAAGGCGCGGTGCGCAGGGAATGGCCGATTCCCTTGCCAAGCGCCGTAACGTGGAGCCGGGCCACCTGTGGGGCTCCCTCCGGGCGGCCATCCGCTGCGTTGCACCGGCTTGCCATGGCTCGCGCTATGCCCGCGCCAACACGCCTTGCGGACTGACCGCCCAGCGGCTCGCTGCATGTGGCTTTATTTATGTTGGCGCTAGTAAATGACGGGGAGGAGAATAAATGCTGTCGTCAGGCTATTTTCAGTATCGGTGGAGT
>BTQQ01000054.1:0-10743 GCA_036985955.1 Zetaproteobacteria bacterium
AGCCACGTCGATATCCTCAACATGAGCCACGTCGATATCCTCAATATGAGAAGCCTCAATTTCGCCCACATCATCTTCAACCTCGGTATCAGGTGTTTCGATATCGCCCGCTGTCGTGGAAAAGTCTACGCTTTGATCCGGTGATCCGTCCAGGCTAGCTGCCTGTGCCGTAAACCCGGGTGCCATGATCAGAGCCAATGCGGCCAAGACACCCATGATGGTTATTCGATTCATCTTCATATACATCTCCTTTTTCTTATAGAACCCAAGCTGTATCATACGTTCCGCGCAATTCACATGCGGTGATGCCAGTCACACTTTGCTATTATAACAGCCTTTTTTTAAAAACGGTATGTTAATCCACCGCCCACACCATAATCCGGGCTGCCATTGCTCAGCCCTTTATCACCAAAGACCTGAAGACCCAGGCTTGGTTGTATCTTGTAGTTCCAGGCAGCAATAATTTCGGCCGCGCTCGCAAACCCCGGCTGCGATGCCTGTCGTCCCGAAAATAGTACAGTCAGTACGTTCGTCCTGTCCATTGCATAACTGGCACCCGCACGATAAGTCAAAATATCGTCCAGAACCCGGCCCACGGGCTGCCCGACGAAACGATAGCCAACCCGCGCAAACGGAAACCATCGCGAAGCGAATCGGGTGCGAATACCCATGCCGGCTTCGTAATCATTTTCTCCGGTTCCCAACCCCTTTACTCTTGAAGCTGTGCCAAACTTGATCTTGGTGTAGGGAACAAAATCAAATGGGGTATCAAGAACGTGATGTAAGGTATATTTACCTTCGAGCCAGATATCGCCCAGACCACCTTCCGTCTTGCTTGCACCTTTACCTGTTCCGATAACCTGACCGCCGGACAATGCCACCCCATTACTTTGCACAATAATAAACGGGATCGTCAGCTTGAGTGAAATGTCGTCTATCTTGTACTTAATATAGTTGGGGATATAGGTGATGTTGGTTGTAGTAGCTGTGCCAAATGTGCCTGTAAAAAATGATGGTATTGAGGCTGCTGTAATGGTTGGCCCGGCAGCCTTCACAGCCTTCGCGGCAAAAGCCGGATTACCATACAGCAGAAATGCCGTAAACAACAGGGTGGAAATGATGCGTACCATACTCCCCGCCCTTCCTCGTTTTATAATTTTTTTTATTTTGCTGGAACTGGAACCAGTTATTATGTAGCGAACACCTTTCACCATGCCATTTTCTCCTTGTCTCCCATGAGCCTGGAAGGTTAAAACCTCAGACGCGCAGAGTATAGCCAAATTCTACTGAAGCTGTGATGCAGCTTACAAGTTCCGGATCACGGTTCGATCATTCTGTTACAAGGATATTCCCAATCGGCTGGCTACTTCATGATACGCTTCTGAAAGGCCGCCGAGATCACGGCGGAACACATCCTTGTCCAGTTTCCGGCCTGTTTCGACATCCCACAGACGGCAACCATCGGGCGTGATTTCATCACCCAGAAGAATTTCACCATTAGCTTTGCCAAACTCCAGCTTGAAATCAATCAGCCGGATGCCGGATGCCGCCAGTATGTCCGACAGTGCCCGATTGACCTTCAATGCCGTGCCACGCATGAATGCAATATCTTCACGCGCCGCCCAGCCAAAGAGTTCGGCATGCCCGGTATTAATCATCGGATCATGCAACTCATCAGATTTGTAAAATAATTCCGTCAACGGATGATCCAGTATCATTCCCTCTTCCAGGCCAAGCCGCTTGCAGATGGAACCCGCTGCCACATTGCGCACCACCACTTCCACGGGAATCATGGCAAGCCGCTTGACGCGCATCTCAACACTGCCCTCGCGCCGGATAAAATGGGTGTTGATACCCGCTTCATGCAGCCGTTCAAAGAAGAAGGTAGATATGGCGCAATTGAGCACACCTTTCCCTGCAATCACATCATGTTTAATGCCATCGAAGGCCGTGGCGTCATCCTTGAAAACCTGAATCAGCTCACCTTCCACTTCACTGGCAAACAACTGCTTGCCCTTGCCTTCATACAGTAATTTTCCATGCATCATATCACTCCAAGCATTGTATTCTTCGAAAAGAAGCGGAATCTACGCAGTCTGAATGGGGTGAACAAGTGTGATGCAGCACACATTTCATCTATTGCTATTTCGCCAGAATACGAGTCAATGGTAAAAATATGGGAATCTCTGAAGGAGACTAAAAGACCATGATAAAGGATGTAAGCCCCCGGGAACACGCAAAATCACTGGTTGAAGCACATCCTTTATTCCAGATGCTTTCTGACGATATCAGAAGCAATCTGATTGCCAACAGCTCACTTGTAACTCTACCCCCCAGAGAGTTACTGATCGAAGAAAATGAGTTCAATCACCATCTCTACCTGCTGACAAAAGGAACCGCGCGCGTGGTCATGAACAATACGGAAGTGTCCAAGCTTTCAGATGGCGACATTGTAGGAGAAATATCGGCATCCGGGCTCAGTACGCCGATTGCCAATGTGATTGCCGAAACATCGCTGGAAGCCATCGCCTTCCCGATTGAGACTGTCAACGACGCAGCCTTGGAAAACCCTGCGTTCGCGGAGAAGCTGCGAGAGATCGGCATGAAGCGCGTCAGTAGTTAGATAGGGGCCACCCTTGCAAACAAACCATCCCCTCCGTATAGTGCCGCGCTCGCTGCCGGGATAAGGCAATCCTGTACAGCAAACACACTCGCTCCGGATGCGCATTAATTCCAGGGCAGAAATACCGAGAGAGGCGCCGTGTATTACGAAACTATTTTTATCGTCAACCCTGATGTTTCCAAAGAAAACACCGAAGAATTAACCGATGTCCTGGTCAAGCGCGTTGAAAAAGCGAGCGGCCGCATCGTCAAGCGTGAATATTGGGGCTCGCGCCCATTGGCCTACCAGATTGCCAAACGTAAACGCGGCCATTATGTGCTGCTGGTCACCGATGGCGAAGCCGCTGCCGTAAAGGCGCTGGAAGAAGGGCTGCGTCTGGAGGAGCGCATACTGCGTTTCCTGACCACCCGCTTGCAGGAGCTCTCCGACGAACCGTCACCGCTGCTGCGCCGTCAGACCAAGAGTGCCGAATCCGCCAAAACCGAAGTCATATCGACGGAAGACAAGCCAGTGGAAAACAAATCAGCAGAAGATAAACCGACGGAAAAAGATGCTGTGAAAGAAAAAACTGAATCCGTAGTTGCAGATACCAAGGCCAAAGCTTCGGATGCCGGGGATGATGCCGCACCAACACCGGATACGGCGGAAAAACAGCCTGCCAAACAGGACGAGGCAGCAGAAGCGGGAGGAGATGCCGCAGCCTGAGGAAAATCAGGTTCGATTGTGCGGCATGTTGATGGATGTCCGTGAACGATGGACACCTGATGGAAGTCCGGCCGCGATTGCCTCACTGGTGATTTCCAGACCCGATTTGGGCGCGGCAAGGGCCACAAGTGAACCAAGTCAGCCGATTCCCTTGCGGGCGACAGGCAATGAAGCGCGTAAAATCGCGCAGCACAAAGGCCACACAGTGGCCATAGAGGGAAAGCTCCGGCGGCGTTATTACAGCCGTGAAGGTGAATCCCGCTGGGGTCAGGTAGAAGTCTGGGTGGACCGCTGCCAACCCATAAGTTCTCAGGAGGTATGAAATGGCCGAAGAGCCTGTAAAGACAACCGAAACAACTACTGCAACGACTGAAAGCAGACCGGCACCGCAAGGTGGCAACCGTCCCGCACCTGCGCGTGCAGGTGGAGCACGTGGAGAAGGGCGTAGTGATAACCGCCGTCCACCGGCACGCCGCCCCCGCTATCCGCGCAGCCGCAAATTCTGTAAATTCTGTGCTGATACCAGTATGCAAATTGACCACAAGAATCCGGATATGTTGAAACAGTTTATTACAGATCGCTATAAAATTTTACCATCGCGCGTCACCGGGACCTGTGCCAAGCATCAACGTGCATTGACGACGTCAATAAAACGCGCCCGCAATCTGGCTTTGATTCCGTTTACGCCATTGCATCACGATTAATGATGCAGCCGGTTTGAGCTGCCAGACCGTGATACAGGCGAAATAAGATGCCGCAGGATATGCACACCATGCCGCCGGCAGCCAAATGGATGCTGACCCATCGACTGCCATGTGCATTGTTGGCCATGTTGACGTTTGGCATGACATTGTGGTTTGCGGGAACGGTATTATCGATCCCGCTGCTGGCGTTACATCTGCTGACACCGGCACTGTTCGCCCTGATTACACTGGGTGGCGGCATGACGTTTGGAATACAGGTGGCGTTTCTGGCCGCCGTATTGATGAGTCTCGCCGCACATGCATCGCTGGAGCCGGGACTTATGTTGTTGACGCTATACGGCCTGCTGCCCATTCTGGCGGCAGCCAGCCTGAACGGACCGGGGGGCATGTCCAAAAGTGCGCAACATCTGGCCATCGGCCTGGGAACGGCCATGCTGGCAACCCTGATTGCAGGTGCGGCAAGCCAGGATGTAACGGTCAGGGAGTTTGTCGGGCAAGGATTATCGCCCCTGTTTGACGCCATGCAGGGACAACGGGAAATGGATGCGGAACTGCTTGATCGCATCCGAAACATAACCGTATGGATATTCCCCGGCCTCATGGCGCTGAGCCTGTGGTTTGTCTGGTGGAGCAATGTGCTGCTGGCGCGTAATATTGCCACGTATTATGGATTCTTCCGGGGCGATGTGCAGCCGGTCAACGCCTTACGGCTGAACCCGAAGATTGCGTATCTGTTTCTGGCGATCGCTGCCGTGGGCGCGATAACGCAGGGAACGGTGCAGTATCTTGCGGTCAATGCGGGCCTGTTGATCGCTGGTCTGCTATCCGCGCAGGGGCTGGCCGTCGTGCATACATGGTTACAGATGCGGCGGATGCAGATGCTCGCGGTGCTGGTGTATATTGTACTGTTGATACAGCCGGTGATGGTATTACCCTTCACCGTGGTAGGATTGTTTGATACCTGGTTTGATTATCGCCGGAACATGACGCCGGCAAATGGAGGACAATGATGCAGTTAATTCTTCTGGAACGTGTGGAAAGACTTGGAAATGTTGGCGATGAAGTCACCGTCAAGTCTGGCTATGGACGTAACTTCCTGCTGCCGCGGGGCAAGGCGACGTTGGCAAATGCCGCCAATCGCAAAGTGTTTGAACGCCGCCGTGAACAGCTTGAAGAACAGCAGCGTGGTGCGCTGGGGCATGCGCAGGTGTTGGCCAAGAAACTTGCGGGCTTAAGCCTTTCCATTACCCGTGCCACTTCGGATGGCGAACACCTGTACGGTTCGGTTTCCACGCATGAGCTGGCTGATCTGTTGCGCGAAGCCGGCCATGAGGTGGAGCGGCGGCAAGTTATCCTTGATGATGCTATCAAGATGGTGGGCGAACATCCTTTCCGTGTGCGCTTGCACCCGGATGTTACCGCCGATCTCACACTGACGGTCGAATCCGAAAACGTGTGACCCGAAAAATCACCCCCCTGCGAGCTGACTCCATCAGGGAGCACGTTCCGCCGCATGCGCTCGATGCCGAGCTTGCGGTGCTGGGGGGAATCATGCTCGACCCCGAGGCACTGGAACGGCTGGAAGGAAGCCTTCTGCCTGAACATTTTTACGCCGAACGCCATCGTTTGATCTTCAACGCCATGCAGGAATTGGCAGGCAAGGGCCAGCCGGTGGATGCCCTTACCGTCAAGGATTATCTGGAACAACGCAGCCAACTGGACTCCTGTGGCGGCGAGAGTTATCTCGGCGAGTTAATCAGCGCTATTCCCACCGCCGCCAATGTCAATCATTATGGCCATATCGTGCGGGAGCGCGCCGTGCTGCGTGAATTACTGAACGTGTGTTCCGGCGTTTCGCAGAATGTTTACGAACAACCGGGGCTGGACGTCGGGGAACATCTGGATAAGGCCGAAATGGACGTGTTGGCGGTAGCGGAAAAGTTCAGCCGTTCGCGCCCCACCTTCAGCAAAATGAGCGATCTGATGGTAGAAGGCTACCATCAGTTGGAAAAACGTTATGCCGAGAAAAAAGCTGTTACAGGCATCCCCACCGGATTTTCCGACCTGGACGAAATCACATCGGGAATGCAGCGAAGCGATCTCATCATTATTGCCGGACGCCCCAGCATGGGCAAAACTGCATTTGCCATGAACCTTGCCCGCAATGCAGCCATGGAAACCGAGGATGCCAGAGCGGTTGCGGTATTCTCACTGGAAATGTCCTGCCAGCAGATTGCCTTGCGCATGCTGGCAAGCGAAGCACGCGTCAACATGAAACTATTACGCACAGGACGATTCTCCGCCGAGGACTGGCGCAAGCTCGCCGCACATTCCGGCGCTCTGGCCGAGTCACCGATTTTCATTGACGACACACCAGCCATTTCCGTGCTCGAATTACGCTCCAAATGCCGCCGCCTGAAAAAAGAGGCGGATGGCCTTGATCTGATCATTATTGATTATCTACAACTGATGAGCGGACGCCGTGACGCCGAACGGCGTGAACAGGAAATCAGTGAAATTACGCGGTCGCTCAAAGGCTTAGCCAAGGAACTGAATGTGCCGGTCATTGCCCTGTCCCAGCTCAACCGTTCACTGGAATCACGTGCCGACAAGCGCCCTATGATGTCCGACCTGCGCGAATCCGGTGCCATTGAGCAGGATGCGGATGTTATTGCATTTATTTACCGCGATGAAGTGTACAACAAAAAACCGGAAAACGAAGGCTTGGCCGAGCTCATTATTGCCAAGCAACGCAACGGCCCCACAGGTGCCGTGAACCTCACCTTCCTGCACGAATACACCCGTTTTGAGAGTCATGCTTCACGCGCGGGTTTTGACGACTAGCCAACCGTAAGCGACACTGGGGGAATGAGCCGTCCTGCCATTGCCAACATCCATCTTGATCATCTGTGCCATAATTACCGTGTACTGAAAGAAAAGGCGGGAAATGCGACAGTCATGGCCGTCGTCAAGGCCAATGCCTATGGCCACGGACTTGATTTAATCGCGTCAACTTTGCTGGATGAAGGCTGCCAGTCCTTTGCCGTCACCGATGCTGAAGAAGGTTTGCGGTTGCGGCATATCCTGGGGAGTAAGCCCGATATCACGGTTCTTTCAGGCATATTCGATACCGAAGATGCCACTTTATGCCTGGAATCCACCCTCACCCCCGTGGTAACCGAAATATGGCAGATTAATGCGCTCAAAAACGCATCATTCCCGGGCCGTGTCTGGCTGAAGGTGGATACGGGCATGAAAAGGCTGGGCTGCGAGGATGCGGCGCGCCTGTTCATAGCATGCCGGGAGCAAGGCATCGATATTGCGGGCATCATGAGCCATCTGGCCTGCGCCGATGAACCGGATCACCCACTCAACCATCAACAAGCCAAAGCCTTTCAGCAATATCTGGCGGCCCTGCCCGAACCCGTACCGGCTTCCCTGTTAAACAGCGCCGGACTCGTTTCAATCCCCGAATACGTGATGGATGTGGTGCGCCCCGGCATTGCGCTGTATGGCGCTGAACCTGTAAGCAGCCGCCCGCTCGGCCTACAACCCGTTATGCAGCTAACCAGCCGGATCATGCAGGTGCGCACCGTACGTAAGGGAGAAAGCGTATCCTATGGCGCGGCCTTTACCGCTTCGAAGGATATGCGCATCGCTGTTGCCGCGCTGGGCTATGCCGATGGTCTGCCACGCAGCCTCTCCAATCGTGGCATGGCCATACCCACGAACACGCAGGATAAAGATGCTATACTCCCTGTCGTAGGCCGTGTATGCATGGATTACTGTCTGCTGGATGCCAGTTATGTCTCCCTTACCACCAATGATACAGTGGAATTCTGGGGAGAGGCCATACCGGCTGTGGATGTGGCACGGCAGGCTGGAACGATTGCATATGAGTTATTCACCGGCGTGGGGGAACGGGTCATGCGTAAGGCAGTAATGTGAAATTTCTTCAGAGTATTGGCGGTTTACTGGAGGCTGCATTCATGCACTCCGGCGCGTATGCCAGTACGCTGTTAAAGGTCGTTCGCAGCATGGCCTCCCCGCCGTGGTATCCGGGACTGATTCTGCGGCAGGCCGAGGAAGTCGGCGTACAGTCATTGCCGGTCGTATTGTTGACCGCCCTGTTTACCGGCATGGTGCTGGCCCTGCAATCCTATATCGGGTTCCACCGTTTTGGTGCGGAAAGCATGGTGGCGACGGTCGTATCCCTGTCCATGCTGCGGGAACTGGGGCCTGTGCTGGTGGGCCTGATGGTCGCTGGCCGGGTTGGCGCTTCGTTTGCCGCCGAACTGGGCACGATGCGTGTTACCGAACAGATTGACGCCTTGTGGACGCTTTCCACGGATCCCTTCCGTTACCTCATCATGCCCCGCCTTTTTGCGGCGGTGCTCATGATGCCTTTGCTGGTGGCGCTGGCGGACGCCATTGGCATGTTCGGCGGATATATCATCAGCGTGTCCTTCCTTGACCAGACACCTGCCGTGTATATCGAAAGTTCAACCATGTTTCTTGAATTAAGCGATCTGTATTCGGGACTCATCAAAGCAGCGGCTTTTGGCGGTATTATCGGTATTGTAAGCTGTTCAGAAGGATTTAATTGCAGTGGCGGTGCGCAGGGCGTGGGGCGCGCAACTACCAGAGCCGTGGTCGTCAGCGCCATGAGCATCCTGGTTTTTGACTACATCATCACGGCATGGATGTTCCGATGAGTATGCCAAAAATCCAGGTCTGTGATGTAAAGAAGTGCTTCAACGGCAAGGTGGTGCTTGATGGCATCAGCCTAGACGTGATGCCCGGAGAGTCTATGGTGATTATCGGTCTTTCCGGTACCGGCAAGAGCGTACTGATGAAATGCATGCTCGGACTGCTCAAACCGGATGAAGGCCAGATACTGGTGGATGGAGAAGACTGGTGCACCCTGCCCGAAAGAGAACAACTGGAACGCATGCGGCGTATTGGCATGGTATTTCAGGGCTCCGCGCTGTTTGACTCATTGCCCGTATGGGAAAATGTCGCGTTTGCCCTGCTGCGGCAAGGCACAAGCAAAAAAGAAGCGAGAAAACGGGCCAGCCATGTACTGGAGATGGTCGGGCTTCCAGGCACGGAGGATGTCATGCCAGCTGAACTTTCCGGCGGCATGACCAAGCGTGCCGGGTTTGCACGCGCCATCTGTCACAAACCGGAAATGGTGTTTTACGATGAACCGCTGGCGGGGCTGGACCCCATTATGGCCGATGCCATCACCCAGCTTATGCTGCGGCTACATAAGGAATTCCAGGTCACCTCGTTTACCATTGCACACAATATGACACTGGCCCGGCGCTTTGGCGACCGCATTGCCATGCTGATGGATGGTAAGATTCATCGGATTTTATCGCCAAATGAGCTAGACTCGTGTCAGGATCCCGCAGTTCGGCAGTTTGTCGAAGGCCGGGCCGATGGGCCGATTCATGTGCTGGAGGGATGATGCATAAGAGTGTGATGTCATGAATGCACAAGCCAGACTGGGGGCTTTTGTCCTGATTGGCGTGCTGGTACTGGGGCTGTTAAGCGCCAAGATTGGCCGGATTCACATGTTCGGCAATGACGGGGCAATCGTGGAGGCTATGTTTAACGACGTGAGCGGTCTGGAAGAGCAGACGCCGGTACGCCTGGCGGGCGTCCGAGTCGGCAGCGTGGCATCGATTACGCTGGAAGACAACCGCGCTCTTGTGCGCATGCACCTGAACCCGGGCATCACGCTTCCCGCTTCCACGCGTGCATCACTTGCTGGCGGCGGGCTTATGGGTGAAAAGTTTATTGCCCTGAATGCCGATCCGAAGGACACGAAACCACTGCCGCCGGGAAAACGAATCCCTACAGTGCCAAGCGGTGACCTGGATGTGCTGATTGCCAGAGCCGGCTCCATTGCCGATGATATTCACCAACTCACCATAGTTGGCAAACGCGCCGTTAATACGCTCGCCGTCATACTGGATGAAAATCGCGGTAATCTTCACAAGACCCTCAGTAACTTGAGTGATGTCAGTAATTCCATGAAGAAACAATTGCCAGGCACGCTGGCCGACGTGCGGCACGCCTTCAAACGCCTGCCCAAAGCTGTGAAAGCGAGCGAAGGCTTCTTCAGTGAAGGGAAAAAATCCTTCCATGATCTTGATGGCCTTCTTGTGGGCAACCGTGAAAATATTTACCGTATGATCTTTGAATTCCGCAAAACGGCCGAAAATCTGGAGGCGTTGTCCGATGATCTGCGCCGCAACCCGTGGAAACTGATGAACAAACACAAGGAAGTGCCACCTTCGCCCCGTGCCAGGCAGATAAAAATGGAAGAAATGATGCTTTCCACTGGTCAGATGGGCCTTGCTCCCGCACGGCGGTAGTTCTGCATTATTCATAAATGTCGCTGCACTCTTGCTCGCTCCTCTGCCCGCAACCATCACGGTGATTCATGAATAATGCATCCAAAGCGATTTTCCTCGTCTCCCTGTGTCTGATTCCAGCGGCAGGTTGGGCTGAAACATACTTCGAGGCAGCGCAACGTCTTCTCGAATCCGGCTATGAAACCGAAGCACGGCGATCACTGGAACTGGAGCTAAAACTTCGCCCCAGAAATTTGGAAGCGCGCTACGACCTTGCTGTACTGCTCATGCGCATTGGCCATCGGGAAGAGGCCATCCGCCTGTATCAGGAAAATATGAAGCGTGG
>BTQQ01000055.1:0-10725 GCA_036985955.1 Zetaproteobacteria bacterium
GCGAAAGCTGTGTGCTCATATCGTCCACGGAACTGAATGTAAGGTTTTGCAACAGCAATCCCGTCATATCGGTGGATTGCGTGATTTTCACCGCAGCGTTGGAAGCATACAGGGGCGGCGGCTGGTTCATCCATGTAAACAGCCAGCTAAATGCACACAGCGAAAAGGCACAAAACAGAATCACCCAGCGCCGGCGGAGGATGATCTGCCAATATTCCTCCAGATTGAGTTCATAGCCGCTGACTGCCGCCTGCGTCACCAGTTCCTCCCCGCGATGGCTGCTCGCTGATTACTGTTCATATCAAGCTTGGAAAACATCATGGCGTCCTCTGGACAATGTCCTGTATGAGATATAACTCATAGGCAAGATTAACCGGCTTGAATAAGAGAAGATCCAGCGACGGCGAAATATCTTTGATATACTCGTTCCAATTGCCAATGGGACTGCGCGGTATGATGATGACATCCTTATCTTGCAGGGCCAGATTCTGTGTCAAGTCTCCCTGTTCCAGCAACCGCTGGAAATTGACTGCCATAATCAACGGCCTGTCCCGATCCGCCCGAATCACCCGAATATCGGGATAATAAGGATGATCGCCAAAACCACCGCCTTTGGAAATTGCATCCAGAAGACGGATATCACCGCTAAACTCCACAATCCCCGGTTTCTTTACCGCTCCCAACACATATACCCGCCGCTTGGACTGCGCCAGCGATGGAATAAAAATCGTATCGCCATCGTCAATAATGGCATTCTCCCGCCAGTCCGCCTGTTTGATGGCACGATCCAGATTCAGCAGAATCGTCTTGCCGTTGCGGATAATCTGCACCTTGGTCAAATCAGCATCCTTGGTCGGCCCGCCCGCTCGCGACAGGAATTGCACCAGGCTTTCCTTACCCTTGAGAAAGTAGGTTCCCGGCCCTGTCGGCTGACGCAGAAGGCTCTGCACCTGACCAAAAACAGTAGTGGTTTTGCTGCGCGCTTTGAGCACGCGCACATCCACCCTTGGATGGCGCACAAAGCGCTTCTGTGACTGCGTCATAAACGCATCAATCTCACTCGACGTCTTGCCTTCAACTTGCAACGCCTCGAAGAAGGGCAGGGATACCGTGCCATTGACCTGCACCACCACTTTGTATTCTTTACCCTTGCCGCCTCCCTGCCACAGGGTAATAGAAAGTTCATCTCCGGGGCCAACCCGGTATTCCGGTATGCCATCAAGTATCTTGAAGGCCTTGTTTTCAGTCACGTGGAACAGATCGCCATGGCTGGGTTTCCCCGCCGTGGGTGGAATGCGCACAGAACGCAGCGGATAAGCCTGCACCAGCACACGCCGGTTCAAACGCAGGGCTTCCTCGCTTGATCCGGGCGGCAACGGTTTCTTGTCTCCCAGTGCCTCGATCGTAATTTGTTTCTCCGGGATCCCGTGCCCGCGCAATACGGCTGCCACTGATTCCGCACGGGCTCTGGAAAGCGCCTCATTATTGGGGAATACCTCGGTGTGAACAGGTCGAATATCCGCTCTGCCGCGAATGCGAAAATACATGGCTTTGGGCGGAGCACCCAAACCGGTCAGCCATGCACCCAGGGTCTGGTCGTTGCCTGCTTCCACATGTGCTGACTCAGTATTAAAATACAAGCGCAACGCTTCGCCAATCGGCTGGCCTACAAAGCGTTGGACGGGCAATGGCCTGGATCTGGAAACTGACCATACTTCCACTGCGCCATCAGCACGGACGGCGGCGACATCCAGCATTCCCTTACCGTAAACATCCCCCAAGTCCACATCAGTGTATACGCCACGATCCGGCAACCGGCCAGTCAAAGTATCAAACTCTCCACCACTGAACACACCGCCAGACCATTGCCAAAGCCCCAGTCCCCGTCCGTCTCTGGAAGCCGCCACCAGTTCGCGCCGCCCATTCCCATCCAGATCGCCCACGCGCAGCGTCCCCCATGTGCCCTTGCCAATAATTTTCTGTTTATCCCAGTTGCCCCGGTTGCCCAGCCACAGATCAATCCCCTGCTGATACGTTCCAGCGATAATATCCGGCCTCCCATCGCCGTTCACATCTGCCACGGTAACCGATTCAGCATCACTTTCGGCAGGAAGGAATTTAGGCTCCCAGCGAGCTGAACCATCGCCATACCAGATTTGCACACCTCCCACGCTTTGCCAGAACCCATTCGACAAACCATGGGCGCCAAATCCGCCGCGACGGGAAGCAACAATATCAACGTGGCCATCCGCATTCACATCTGCCACCGCCATATCCGTGAATATACCTTCTACTATCGGTCCGATGTTCGGAACCCAGCCGCCACGGCCATTATTCAGCCATACATAAATGCCACCTTCCGCTTCGGAATCCACCCGTGCCGCAACAACATCGGGCCAGCCATCTTCATTGATATCGGCAAGCGCAACATCACGGAATTCGCCGCTTTCCGTAGGTGCGGATTGCAAATGCCAGTCACCCCCGGCATCAAGCTTCCATATCTGCAGACCTTTCTGCCCCCCCTGCCCTCCGATAAGTTCTTCAAGGCTGCCATCACCATCCAGATCGGCCACAGCAAAAGCACGGGGTTCCATACTGGTTCCCGGCCCAGCCTGGGTGCGCCAATGGCCTTTGCCATCGCCCCAGTCAATACGATAGCCCGAAGCAGGTTTACGCCCACCGATCAGCAAGTCCACATGTCCATCCTGATTCAAATCGGTAAAACGCGCGGCAAATGACTTTTGCACGCGTTGTGGGCCAATATTATGCATGGAGTAATCAGGAACGGGTTTGGATAAATCGCTCATCCGCATGGTGGGCTCGGGAACTGTGGTCCGGCAGGCAGCGACCCCAAGCGCACACGCTATCCATAGCGTGGTCAGTGCATATCTGCCTGTGCCTCTGTTCACGAGCATAAATAATCCATATTTTTCCTTCGTTGTCAATATGTTATCGGCATTATTCAAGAATAAGCCTGAACCATGCACGCTTTTCCCTTTGAAAGATTAGGAAAAATTATAATAGCGTTAGAGCTTGACTTTTATCCGTCTTTTCATGGATGATACCACCTAAGGTGGACAAAAATGTATCTTGAACATTGGCGCTTGAAACATTTTCCTTTCGAGAATGTGCCCGACCCCGGTTACTTTTTTGAGTCGGATGTTCATCATATGGTGGTTGACGATTTAACGGATGCCATCATGCGCCGTAAAGGTGCAATCATGCTCACCGGGGACATCGGTTGCGGTAAAACCACCATTACCCAGCGTGTGTTGCTGTCCCTTCCGGAAAAACGCTTTGATATCGCCTTTATCACCTATCCCTGCCTTTCTCCCGTGGAAATGCTGCGGGAGATTAACCAGCAGCTTGGTCTGGATTCAGAAAGCACGGACAAAAGTGTTCTGCTGCACACCTTGCAGCAACATCTGGCCGATAACGCCGCATCCAACCGCGATACACTCATTTGTATTGATGAGGCGCAAAGTATTCCTTCGCTTGATACATTCGAGGAGTTGCGCCTGCTGCTGAATTTCCAACTTGCCAGCCGCTTTCTGCTTACGCTGGTATTTGTGGGCCAACCCGAACTTCAGCGAAAAATTGCCAAACTGCCCCAGTTGCGCCAACGCATCGCCTTGCATCTGCATTTGGGACCACTGTCGGAGCAGGATACAACCCGTTATGTGCTGTACCGTTTGCGTGCGGCAGGCAGCGATCACGCCATGCTGACCCGACAGGCAGTGGATTTTATGTACCGGCACACCGGCGGCGTACCCCGCCGCATCAACCATCTGGCGGACCGTTGCCTGCTGCTTGGCATGCGCAAGGGAGCATCCATGCTGGATTCCCGTCTGGTTTCAGAAACCATGGAACGGTACCCCTGCTAGTGTCCTGTCCCGTAGAAAAGCATACTATCAGCGAGTTCGGGCGGGATGTGCGGCAAGGCGTGCGAGTGCGGGACTGGCCGTGGCCAATTCAAACGAGTACAACGCAGCCGCACGCCCGCCTGGGATCGCCCGAAGGGAGCCATCCCAAGGAACCAATGCAGCGTTACGCCCCTTACCAAGGGATCATGGCTGCGGGGCGCGCCTTGCCTTGGTTCCTTGGGATGGCTCTGATAGCACGCTTTTCTACGGGACAGGACACTAATGCCCAAATACATTGACCTGCTTCGTTCCCACCATCCACCGCAGGATTCCTCCACCACACCGGGAAAAGAAACCGATGAACACGCGCTCGTGGATGAAGAGGCCAGTTGCGCAGGTTCCAACCCTCTGCCGCCCGATGATGCTGCCAACCAACTCGTGGAAGAAGCCGCGGATGACCAGGATATTGAAGAAACGGCGGCTGCCCATGCGTCCCTGGACGGGGCAAACACAAGCGAAGACGACAAACAGTGGCTCGATCAGTGCGTTGATCACGTTCTGACACTTTTCAGGGCGGCAGCCAAACACAAGCCCGGCAAGATCACCCCCCTTTCAAAACATATCACATCCCTGCTTGCTTCCCTGGCCAAGCAACCGGAAAGAATCACGAATCTGGAACTGGCTGTCAGTAGTGAAACCATGAAAATCCGTGAAGCCGATGCCGACCTTGGCGATCTTATTGAAAAATCAGTCATGATGATGCTCTATGGCATCAAAATGGGGCTTCAGCTTCAATTTAATGACGATGAACTGCGCGCGCTCGTATTGGCAGGCATGTTACATCATATCGGCATGGCGCAAATTTCCGCCGACATACGTCACAAGAAAAAGATGCTCGGAAGCAAGGAACGCGATCAGATTCGCGCAGCACCCGCGCAGAGCATGGAATATCTGCAACAATGTGGCATCCATGATGAGCGTATCCTGACCGCTGCATCGCAGGCGCAGGAGCGGTTTGATGGATCGGGCCCGGCAGGCTTGCGGGAAAATGACATCAGCCGCACCGCCCGCATTATCGGGCTGCTTTCGATGTTTGAAGCACTGATTCATTACCGCGCCTATCGCAAACGCCTGCTTCCCCGCGATGCTATCCGGGAGCTTCTTATTCACCACAAGAGCACTTTTGATCCGGCGTTCCTGAAGTGCCTGATTGATGCCATCTCGCTCTATCCGGTTGGCTCCTACGTCCAGCTCAATTCGGGCGATATTGGTCAGGTCATCCGTGTTCATCGCCGTCTGCCGCTGCGTCCAACCGTACATTTGTCCATGGACCGTCACGGTAATGGTATTATTCCGCGTGATGTCAATATGCAAACCCAGCCAACCCTTATGGTGGAACATTGCATGTACCCGGAAGATGTGGTCGAGATCAGCCAGCAAGGGCAACGTGCCCGCTCAGCCTGACTTAATGCCATTGTAACATGGAAAATTACAAGGATAACTCGAATACAGAGGCAGTGTATGCCGATTTGGTGCGCCTCTATCCCAAGGATACACGTTACATTCGCCGCTATGCTGAAACACTGATCGCCAATGGAAGAATCACCACAGCCACGGAGATTCTCCACAAACTGCATGACATACTGATTGAATCCGGTGAGAGAAACCGGGCGGCCCAACTTGCCAGGGAATTCCCCCAGATTGGCCGGATCGTCAAAGAAGAGACGGAGGATAGCACTGAAAACTACCCTTTCCTGAATTTTGCCACGCAAGGCCTGGCCGGAAAAATATGGACGGTAACGCATCAGCGTACCCTCAAGGAAGGAAAACACCTGTTCCGGCGCGGTGATCCGGGGGATTCCATGTATGTCGTACTTAAAGGAGAATTAGCCGTTTACGTACCCGATGACTCAGGCAAGCTGGTGCTGCTCAATCTGATCACCCATGGCAATGTCGTTGGCGAAGGCGCTCTGCTGAACCCCAGTCCGCGCGGCGCGGATGTCGTGGCCAACAAGGACAGTACGGTTGTTGAACTCCCGCGCAAAAAAGTATTGCCCTATCTGCTGGAAAATCCGGAAGTGGAAGCGGCTCTGATACTGGAAAATGAACAACGGCATATGGTAAGCCTGCTGTCGCGCAACACCGTATTGCAGCACATTCCGATGGACATGCGCCATTTCCTTGGAAAACAGGCGGAGATTGCCCATTACAGCGCCGGCACGGTCATTCACAAGGGGGGGGATGAACTCGATTCGGTTGATATAATGACCAAAGGGAAAGCGCATTACGTGTTCACCGCCAAGTCCGGCAACAGGACGTCACTGCATGAACTCCCCATCGGCCAATTGATTGGAGACATGTCCGTGCTGCGAAACGATACCTCGGCAAAGCGTAAAATAGGCTGCCCGGCGGATATTGTCGCGGTAGAAGATACCATCATGGCGCATATACCGTTTTCCGCATTCAAGAATGTAGTGGAAGCCTATCCGCCCTTACGGGAATCCCTGTTCAAAACCGCCGAAATCCAAATGTCCAAAATCATGCGCAAGGTTGCCCAGGTGGGCCAAACGCAATAAATGCAGCTTATCAGTTGATGGCTTCTTACGAAGTCATCAGCGTGCCCATAGACGGGTGTATAAATCAATGGATTGCTCCACAAACCGTTGATCTGTAAGGGAAGTGAAAATTGCACTTTTCGCTTTCTGTGAAGCAAAAAGGCCACGGATGGACTTTTTACGACTTCATCATCGTTTAGCCGGAGGTTTCATGGAAACTGATTCCAGAAATACAGCATTACTGGAACATAAGGCATCTTTATACGAGCAGCTTGTCCATATTTACCCGAATGATCCCCGCTGCCTGAGACGCTATGCGGAAATTTTGCTTCAGCTTGGCCGTACATTGCAGGGAAATCATGCCATGGAGCGTCTGCAACAGCTGGTACAGAAATCAGGAGATACAGTTCAGGCTCAGGCGCTAATCGAGCTACGCCGGGAAATTGATGAAACCACTCAATCTCCTCACGCCGCATCGCTGTTTCACTTCTCCAACGGCAAAGCCATGCAGACGTTGTTGACCCATGCCAAACGCAGGAAAATCAGGGAAGGTGAATACTATATCCGGCAGGGTTCATCCGGTGAGGACATAGCCATCATTCTTGATGGAGAAATGGCGGTCATGACGCACTTTAGTAGCGAAAAACAAGCCATATTGATCCACGTACTCGGTGAAGGGGATATCGTAGGCGAAATGGCTTTTCTAAGCGGATCAGAGCGCTGTGCCGATGTGCTGGCCAACAAGGACACGGTACTCATGGAGTTATCACGCAAGCAAATGTTTAAGTGCCTGCTGGAATACCCGGAAGTTGAAGAGGCACTGCACAGGGAAACCACCATACGCAAGCATATCATTACCCTGAGTCGTAACCCGGCGCTGGCAAAACTACCTCACGACCTGCGGCGCTGGTTGGCAGAAGCCGCCGAAATACGCCGTTATCCTGCTTTCAAGGTAGTCTGGCGGGCTGGACAAAAACCGGATGTAGTAGGCATCGTATCATCCGGCTTGATTCGTATCGTTGCAGAGGATGCTCAGGGCAACAGTCATATTCTTGAACCGGTTAAGCCGGGTGATCTCATGGGGGAAATCACTGCAGTGCGCGACGAACCCATTATGGCCGATATGGTAGCGGTTACCGATACGGATATTTTGACTATTCCGTTGCAAATCTTTCGGGATGTTATGCATATTCATCCCCCACTCAGGGAAGCGTTACTCAAACAGGCGGCGGAACGTATTACCAGTACCATGGCATTGATACGGAGCCATGGTGCATCATCATAATCCACCCGTCGGCTGGCATATCCTGGCATACTGACAAAATCCCGCAGAAGATGCGGACACCTGTTCTTCTTCAAACAAAAAAGCCTGCCGGAAGGCAGGCCGTAAAGCTCGAATCCGAGAATTTCTAGGCAGAAATATTCTTAACCTGCGCCGTCAAACGTGAAACACGACGGGAAGCCTGACTGCGATGGATAATACCCTTCTGGCCTGCACGATCAATCAGGGGAACTGCACCCTTCAATGCCGCACCGGCAGCATCTGCATCGCCTGCATCCACAGCTGCGAGGACACCTTTGATTGCGGTACGCATTTCACTCTTGCGCGCACGATTTCTTATGCGGCGTTTATCATTCTGACGAGCCCGCTTTTTCGCGGATGCATGGTTGGCCAATGTTTTCTCCTTAAGCAGCACCAGATATCCCGGTTGCGCCACCCTTTATTCAGGGCGGGGAAATGTACGCATAAGGCACGCCTTGTCAACACATTTTGGTTCTACCCCTATAACTCGCAGACGCTGCCCACAGCCTTACCAACCCCTTAATAAAATCATATGCAGCTTTACTAATGACCTGGTTAGCAAAATCAGGCTAACATGCGCACATGGCAAAAACATCCTTGTCCAATACCCGCAATACCATATTTGTCTGTCAGTCCTGTGGCGCTGAACATCGCAAGTGGATGGGCCAATGCCCGGATTGCCGGGCATGGAACAGCATTACGGAACAGCAAATAACTCCAGCCTCCATGCGGAGCGGAAAAGCTGTGCCGCTTGTTGTTATGCCGATTACGGAAATTGACAGTAGCAAATCCCCTCGGCGTTCCTCGGGTTTGCATGAACTGGACCGGGTGCTGGGCGGTGGATTCGTCCCCGGTTCGGCTGTGCTGATCGGCGGCGACCCCGGCATCGGCAAGTCCACGCTGTTGTTACAGGCATCCCGTCATCTGGCCGAACAGGGTAACGTGCTTTATGTCACCGGCGAGGAATCACCTCAACAGGTCAGGCTACGCGGTGAACGCATTGGAGCGGAACATGACGCAATCCACCTGGCTGCAAGCACTGATCTGGAAGCGATTCTGGCCACGATTGATCAGCTTAAACCCTCAACCGTTATCATTGATTCCATCCAGACCACGGTGACATCACGATTAACCAGCGCCCCCGGAACCGTAGCGCAAGTGCGCGATTGCGCCGCTGGCCTGATTCAAAGCGCCAAACAAAAGGGTCATGCACTGGTGCTCGCTGGTCATGTCACCAAGGACGGCTCCATTGCCGGTCCCCGGGTACTGGAACATATGGTTGATGCCGTATTGTATTTCGAGGGCGATCGGGGACATGCGCATCGCATTCTCCGCGCCGTAAAAAACCGCTTCGGTCCGGCGGGTGAAATCGGAGTGTTCGAAATGACCGATGCAGGGTTAATCGGCATTCGCGATGCTTCGAAAATCTTTCTGGCTGAACGCGCCGTAGATGTGCCGGGTTCCGTCATTCTGGCCTGTATGGAGGGAACACGTCCGCTTCTGGTGGAGGTACAGGCGCTAGTAGCTCCCACCGTCTATGCCACACCCAAACGCAGCGCCGTGGGCCTGGATACAGGCAGGGTGTCCATGCTCGCTGCCGTACTGGAGCGGCGCATCGGACTGCCTCTGGGGCAACAGGATGTGTATGTCAATGTGGTGGGTGGTGCGAGAATCCTCGAGCCGGCAGCGGATCTCGCCGTCATGCTGGCGATTATCTCTGCCTATCAGGAGCGCCCCATGCCCGCAGATATGGCGACATTCGGTGAAGTCGGCCTGACGGGCGAAATAAGACCCGTCGGTCAACCCGAGGCTCGCGTCAAGGAGGCGGCCAACCTGGGATTCTCACAACTGCTCCTACCGAAAGAAAATCATGCAAGGGTGCGGGAAGCGGATATCGCTGTTACACTCGCGCCGAAATCGAAGGCCCGCGCACAATATCATCCGGTGCGCAATATGGCCGAAGCTGCGCAGGCGGGGTTGGCTTGAATGGTAACTGCTCAGACGCCCTGGGTTTTGTTTCATGGCAAGGCGCGAGAAGCGCAAAACCGGAGCATATGTGTTATATATGTGAGGATTCAAGCATCGCAGCAACGCCGCTATGGATCGAAAGACGGAGCAGGTGAACTGTTACCATGAGTTTATTCGACTATCTGTTGATAGCCATCGCCGGTCTCTCCATGGTGTTGTCCCTGTGGCGAGGTTTTGTGCGTGAGATTATCTCGCTGATCGGTCTGGTGGCCGCATTTTTTGCCGCCAGCCGCGCTTCCGGCATGGCAGCGAATCTAATGAATGGCTGGATACCCAATACCACAGTAGCCAATATCGCTGGATTTACCCTTGTTTTTGTTGCCGTCATGGTCGTTGTGGCACTCGTTGGTGCACTCATCCGCAAGCTGGTGGACATGGCCGACCTTACGGCAACCGACCGTACACTGGGCATGTTTTTCGGCCTTGCCCGTGGATTGTTGCTCATTGGACTATTTTTTCTCATCTATACTTCCTATGCTAAGCTGGACAAGCCATGGATGAAAAAGAGTATGCTGACACCTTATGCCATTAAAATGGGGGATTTTCTGGGCAAAGCCATTCCCGAGGGCTACCCCTTCTCGCGACAGGGGGACGGTAAACCGAACGTGCCAAAAGTGCCAACCATCAACATCCCGGACAAAGACAAAGAGGCCATAAAATCCATTATCCGGAAGAGCATGCAATGACTTGCCCTGAACTATTCATGAATCACCGTGATGATTGCGCCGGGCCTTTGTTTGCAGCGGATTCGGAGGAAGAAGTGCGTAGCCGCGCATACGGACGACCGACGAGGGATTCGTTGCGAACAAGGGAACAAGCAAGGGCGCGGCAGTATTTATGAATAATTCAGGGTATCAGTTTCGTGACGATCATTTTCATGACGAATGTGGCGTATTTGGTGTATTCGATCATCCGGAAGCTGCCAATCTCACCTATCTCGGGCTGTATGCACAACAGCATCGTGGTCAGGAATCGG
>BTQQ01000056.1:0-10609 GCA_036985955.1 Zetaproteobacteria bacterium
AGCGCCCCAATCACCGGAAACAGGCGGGTGATGCGCAGAGACTCCATCAGGAACAGGCCCATCGCCACTTCCACCAGGATGATTACCAGGGCCGCAATGTTGTTCGTCTTGAATCCCATGAGCATGCTGCCACCACCAACCATCTCCGCCATTGGCCGGGCAATAAGATTGAAGTTGATCGCAGCGCCACCGATGGCGATGGCCATCACAAAGGCCGAGATGAAAAATTGTGTTAATGAAGAGGAAGAAAGCATTTGCTCCGAGCGATCCGTTTTTCTGATAATCTCCTCATATTCATCCATGTGCTTATCAATGGTTTTGGAACGGCTAATGAGGCTGTTGATATTGTCGTCAACCTGTTTTAGCGAGGTCTCCATCTTGCGCCAGAGAGGCAGCATGCGCTTGAGCAGCAGATGCCGCCTGCCGCTACTTTTGCGATATTCCGCCAAAGCATGGTCGTTCGCTTTTACCATGGAGCCGTGGATACTCTTGAGGACATTACCCACCATCGGATCACCAGCGGAAGGAATTTTGGCCACTGCCTCAACCGCTTTTGCCCAGCCTGGCGCTGAAGGGGGAGCCTCGGTACTTTTCTGGAAGTCTTCATCAACCTTGGTCACCACATCGCCCAGTTTACGGTGTAGGGCGGGGTATTCAGCAAGATCACGACGCACGGCATCATCCACTCGCTCAAATTCCCGTTCAACCAAATGTTCGGCAGCTTCCCTGCCTGCGGCGAGCAGCACTTCCCGGTTCCGCTGCTGAAGCTTGTGTGCGGCCAACATGATGGAGCTTGCCGCCAACTTCAATGCATGGTGCAACAACCGGCTGAATGAATGAACCGCCAGATGCACTGGTTTGCGTGCAAGGTAAGCCAAAGTGATGAGAATAATGGCCCAAACCAGAACAGATAAAATCACATGCTCAGGCCAAAATACGAAGTCCGATATAGACATAACAATCTCCTTCTTTGTAGCAACAGCGAAGTTACTTAAATTCCTGGTGCCAAGTTAAATCCAGCGGGAAAGAAAACGCTGTTACGCAGGTCACATTGAAATGTTGCGCCAGATCACAAAAGGCCCCGCGAATGCGGGGCCTTGATTGACGAAAAAAGCAAAAAGTTGCTTACTGAATGTCTCGATCGGGGATGATCAACAGTTCAACCCGCCGGTTCAGCTGGCGACCGGCCTCCGTGGCATTGCTGGCCCGAGGCTCGGATTCTCCACGTCCCTCCGTGCGAACACGGGACGATTGCACGCCACGGCGCTCCACATAATAGGCAACTGACTCCGCACGCCTCCGGGAAAGTCCCTGATTATAGGTGCCGGAACCCACACTGTCCGTATATCCTACAACAGTAATGTTGCTGCGATTGTAGCGGGTTAGAATATCGCTTACCTTATCCAGCGTAGGTCGAAAAGCAGGTTTGATAGCTGAGGAATTGGAATCGAACGACACTTCACTATTCATGGTAATCTTCAAGTTCTCGTTTTTGAGACGCTTGATCTCCACTTGATTGGCAGCCTTTTCATCTGCAAGCTGGCGCTCGAATTCAGCCTGCTGTTTATCCATATAATATCCCACACCTGCGCCAATTGCACCGCCTGTGGCACCACCAATGAGAGCGCCCTTCAAAGCGCCGCCGGAATGGTCGCCCTGATAACCGATAATGGCACCGGCAATCGCCCCCAGCGCAGCGCCCGCAGCTGCCTTCTCCTTGGTATGGGCATTCGGATCATTGGGGGTGGTGGCACAGGCAGCAAGCGTCATCGCCGAAACCAATCCCGCCATCATTGTCTTTCTCATATGAAACCTCCGTTTTTTATTCCTGTTCAAGATTTACCCACACGTTTCCGCGTAAACCCTTAATGTATTAGCAGACGCCTTGGTTAAAAAGGTGAAAAAAACGCCCCACTATCCGGATATAGCGTGGGCGACTTCAGGAACAAAGATAAAGGTGGACTTCAGTTAGCCAGAATCGGCTCCAGTCTTTTCAGATCGTTGATGACCCGCCAGATTCCGGCTCCGGTTGCCACCCTTTTTCGCCACTGTTCCAAACAATCCAAATACTCCTTGGGATCGATGTTATCGACTTTGAGTTTGGCAACATTCAGCGATGCGCCGAGCCCAACATTCCCGCCTCCTCCGGCGTTAACCGGACAGCAGATGTAGGAAACGACTCTCCTCCGGGTGTCAGACAGGTTTCATATTCTCCGCTGTTGTAGGTAATGATGAAAATGCATCCTCCATCGCTTGCCTACGCCGGGAAGACTGGCTTCATTGATTGCACTCATGAATCGCGCATTTGACCGGCTCCAGCTTGCATGTTGAGCGCGGTCGCCATAAAGTCCTGCAATGCATGTTTTGCGGGCAATATGCCAACCGTGCATGCTTTTTGCGAATGCCATAACGGCCAGAGAGAAAACCGATGAAAAAACAAACCTCCTTTTTTCCCGCTGTGTTACTGGGCATCGCCATGCTGCTCGGCGCCTGCGCCGGCAAAACCACCGTCGAAAGCGATCTCGGTATCAGCGGCGCACCAGACTGGGTCAATGAAGGCACCCAGTACCTCAACGACAAGGGTGGACGCCTGTTCCACGGTGTCGGCGACGCACCTGCTATGGGAGACGTTTCCCTGCAAAAATCTACCGCGGACAATCGCGCCCGCGCTGAAGTCGCCAGAATCCTGTCCTCCTACATGGACGTGGCCAGTCAGGATTATACCACCGCCTCGGGCAGCAATGCCGATGCGATCAGCCAGCAGACGGTTTCGCGGCAGATTAAGAACCTGAGCAAAATCAATCTGAGCGGCGTAAAAATCATTGGTCGCTGGAAAAATGAGGAAACCGGTATCATCTATTCCATTGCTGAACTGGATATGGTGCAAATGAAGAAGACCCTGAATATGGTCAACGACATGAACCGGGATCTCAGGCGCTATATTGGCAGAAATGCTGACACCATATTCGACAGAGTTTCACAGGGGGAATAAACCATGTTCAAGTCCATGACGCCCGCGCGCAGGGCGGCCCTGCTGTCCGTTTTCATCCCTATGTTCATAGCAGGGCTGTTGACCGCAGGATGTGGCACCAAGGTTTCCCGTATTGATGTCAATGAGATCAGGGATCTCAGTGGAGCCTGGAATGACACCGACTCACGTCTGGTCTCCGAGGAAATGATCAACGACATGCTGGAACGCCCCTGGATCCGCACATATTCCCTGCAGTCCAATCGCCGGCCCACGGTGATTGTCGGCGCCATCCGCAATCTCAGCTCCGAACATATCAACCTGAATACCTTTGTCGGCGATATTGAACGGGCGATGATCAATTCCGGACGCATCACCTTCGTTGCCTCCAGCCAGGAACGCCAGGAAATCCGGGGTGAACGCAAGGATCAGGATATCAACGCACGTGAAGACACGCGCAAGGCCATGGGCCGGGAACTGGGCGCCGATTTCATGCTCAAGGGCAGCATCAACACCATTATCGACATGGAAGGCAGAACCCAGGTGCGTTACTATCAGGTGGACCTGACGCTGATCAGTCTCACAGACAACCGCAAGGTCTGGCTGGGCCAGAAGAAAATAAAGAAACTGGTCAAAAACAGCCGTCTTCGTTACTAGCCTGGATTGCTCATAAATTTCCGTGCCGACCATGCCGGGAGGCAATTGCAATACTGGAAGAAGGTATGCCTGGCTTTTGCTCAGCCTGCTTCTGTCCGCCTGCGCCAGCTACAGTTCGGCATTCCATCCTATTGAGGAAAGCCTGGCAGCACGTGAACCGGCCACTGCGCTCGAATTACTGGAAAATCAGAATCATAGCGATGCTGACCTTTTCCTTTATTTCAGCAACAAGGCCATGATTCTGCGCATGATGGGCGAATACGAGCAAAGCAACGAGCAGATTGAAAAAGCTAAAAGCCTGATCGAGAAGTTCGCGGCAACAAGCGTCACTGAAGAAGCCTCATCCCTCGTTATCAACGACACGACCCGAACCTATATCGGCACGCCGGTCGAACAGGTCATGCTGCATACCTACGCCGCCCTGAACTATCTTGAGATGAGCAGAGTGGATGATGCCCGTGTCGAAGCATTGCAGGTGGATTTACGTCTCAGGATGCTGATGCAGGATGATCCCGACAGCGCATTAAGCCGCGACCCATTCGGGCGTTATCTCAGCGGTCTCATTTACGAGGATCTGGGCGAGTGGAGTGACGCCATGATCGCCTACCGCAAGGCCTTCAAGGGCTATCAGGCCCATAACGGACTCTATTCCATTACCGTGCCCGAACAACTCAAGAAGGTACTTATCCTTATGGCGGATAAAGTCGGGTTGACCGATGAGCGAAGAGGGTACGAAAAATCCTTTGGACTTTCACTCGAGAGCTTGAAAAAAGAGAGAAAAGGCACCGGTGAACTGATATTTCTGTTTCACAGCGGGCTGGCACCCATCAAGCTTGAGCGCAGTGTCCAGGTGCTTGATCCGGCATCCAGACAGTTGATCCGCATCTCCCTGCCGCACTATGAAAGACATGAAAACCCCATCCGGAGAGCCAGAATCACCTTGGCGGGAGCGAAGTCCTACACCGGTAGCACAGAACTGGTTGAAGATATTGGCAGCCTGGAAATAAAAACCCTTGAAGCTAACATGCCTGTGATCACCGCTCGGGCCATTGTGCGGGCGGTGACAAAGTACAATATGGCAAAAAAAGCAGGCGAACAGAACGAACTCGCCGGATTGCTGGTTAACATCGCAGATTTCGTCACCGAACGCGCCGACACGCGCAGCTGGCTGAGCCTGCCAGCGGAAATACAGAGTGCCCGGCTGAATACGGCATCCGGCGAGTATGCGGTTACAGTCGAGTTGCTGGATTACAATAATAATATTGTTTTTCGGCAGGAATTAAATAATATCTCCATCGACGGTGGCCGCAAACAGTTTCTCTCTTTTTACTGGACCTCGGCTTCCACCAAAACGGAGCACTGACCATGCGATTCTTTGTTGCACTGTTACTTGTATTATCCGCCTGCGCCGGCACGGGAGCGCAGCAGCCCGACTGGATCAATGGCAACAGCAGCAATTACCCCGCGGTAAAATACCTGACAGGTGGAGGTCAGGCTGGATACCAGGCCGTCGCCCGCGACCGTGCACGCGCGGATCTGGCCAAGATTTTTGAAGTCAGCATTTCCGAGCAAAGTGAAGATACCGTTAGCCACACCAGCGAAAACACAGGCGATGCCCGGAGTGCACTGCTGGAGTCCAGCACCAGCCGGAACATCTCCACCCGCACCAGCCAGATCATCTCCGGTATACGGATCGCGGACACCTGGCGGGATCCGGAAACCATGCAGTTCCATGCGCTTGCCGTACTGGACCGCATGAAAGCCTCCAACAGCCTGCGCCAGGACATCACCCGTCTTGATGACATGACCGCACGGGCCATACGCGATGCACAGCAGAATCCGGACTTGCTCAGTAGAATCGGCCAGTACAGCCGGGCGGTGCAAGCCCAACTGGAACGCGAAGCCTATCAGAAGCACTTGAAGGTCGTTGACTACACCGGCATGGGGATGAGCAGTCCCTACAGTATCGCAACGCTTACCAGTGACCGGGATGCGTTATTGAAGCGCGTGCGTGTCCAGACAAGTGTCGAAACCGACCCTCTGGGCGGCCTGGAAACAATGCTGAAAAATGCGGCCTCCTCGGCAGGGTTCACCCATGAGGCAGCCGGCAAACCCGACTATCTTCTCACCGCCCGCCTTATGCTCAATGAACTCAGGGATGCGCAGGGCTGGTACTGGCAACGAGGCACACTGGAGGTCGATCTGGCCCGCTTACCCGGAAAACAGGCGCGCGGCAGCAAGCGATGGGATATCAAGACCTCCGCGCAGGATCAGGCAACGGCCAAAGCCCGGGCCAGAAACAAAATCGACAGCATTCTCAAACAGGAACTGAGGCGAACCATCATCGGCTTCGGCACGCCATGAGTTGATCAGCACTTCCCTTGTTTCAGGCGTAACGGCTCAGGCACCCATGATTTTTTCATCTTTTATGGCCTCGCGGAAAACAGCCATGGTGCTTCCTTTCTGCGCTGTTTTTCATAGTCGCGAATCGCATCGCTCTCTTTCAGCGTCAGGGCAATTTCGTCCAGTCCTTCCAGCAGGCAGTGCTTGCGGAAGGCATCAACTTTAAATGTGAACACATCACCCCTGGGCGTCGTCACCGTTTGTGCCTGCAAGTTAACATTGAGTGTATAAGCCGGTGTAACCTCACATTCGGCAAACAACACATCCACTTCCTTATCCTTCAAAACCACGGGCAGTATGCCGTTTTTAAAACAGTTGTTATAAAAAATATCGGCAAAACTGGGTGCAATAACACAACGAAACCCATCATCCAGCAGTGCCCATGGTGCATGTTCACGACTGGAGCCACAGCCGAAATTTTCGCGTGTCAGCAATATCGATGCCTTTGCGTAACGCGGCTGATTAAGAATAAAATCAGCATTTCTTGGCCGTGTTGAACAATCCATACCGGGTTCGCCATGATCCAGATACCGCCACTCATCAAACAGGTAGGGGCCGTAGCCCGTGCGTTTGATACTCTTCAGGAACTGTTTGGGAATAATCGCATCCGTATCCACATTGGCGCGATCCAGCGGCGCTACGATACCGTTCAAGGTTGTAAAAGCTTCCATGATTTACTCCTTACCACTCGCGCATGTCAACAAAATGGCCTGCGATGGCCGCTGCGGCTGCCATGGCGGGACTGACCAGATGGGTGCGCCCGCCCTGCCCCTGCCGCCCCTCAAAGTTACGGTTACTGGTCGAGGCACAACGTTCACCCGGTTCCAGCCGGTCGGCGTTCATGGCCAGGCACATGGAACAGCCCGGCTCGCGCCATTCAAATCCGGCCTCGCGGAAAATTTCATCCAGACCTTCTTCTTCAGCCTGCTTCTTGACCAGGCCGGAGCCCGGCACCGCCATGGCCAACTTGATATTCGAGGCGATTTTCCTACCCTTGATCATCTCCGCGGCGGCACGAAAATCCTCAATACGTCCGTTGGTGCATGATCCAATGAATACTTTATCCACGGCAATGTCCTGCATCGGCTTGCCCGCACTCAGATTCATATATTCCAATGCCCGCAGCCAGCCTTCGCGTTGTGTCTCGTCACGCGCCTCATCCAGCATTGGAATGGATGCCGTCACCGGAACCACCATCTCCGGGCTCGTCCCCCACGTCACCATCGGCGGTATTTCTGCCGCATCAAACGCATGCTCCCTATCGAACACGGCCTCCTCATCGGAATACAGTTGCTGCCATGCTGCTATTGCTGCATCCCAGTCCTCCCCCGCAGGTGCAAACGGACGATTCTTCACGTATGCAATCGTGGTATCATCCACCGCTACCATGCCACATCGCGCACCGGCTTCAATCGTCATATTGCACAAGGTCATACGTGCCTCCATGGACAAAGCACGCACGGCGGAACCGGCAAATTCGATGGCGTAGCCTGATCCGCCAGCCGTACCGATACGGCCGATGATATACAACGCTATATCCTTGCCTGTTACGCCTTTTGGCAGACCGCCATCAACACGAATACGCATCACTTCAGGTTTCTTCTGAATCAGGCACTGCGTCGCCAGCACATGCTCGACTTCGGACGTGCCGATACCCACGGCAATCGCACCCAGTGCACCATGCGTGGATGTATGGGAATCACCACAGACCAGCGTCATACCCGGCAATGTCAGTCCCTCCTCGGGTCCCACCACATGCACAATACCCTGCCGCACATCATCCATACCGAACTCACGAATACCGAACTCGCGGCAATTTTTATCCAAAGCCTCGACCTGTATACGCGAAACGGGGTCAATAATGCCCTGATCACGATGCTTGGTGGGCACATTATGGTCGGGCGTCGCTACTGCGGCATCGGCGCGCCATGGTTTACGTTCTGACAATCTCAAACCTTCAAAAGCCTGAGGACTGGTCACCTCGTGCACCAGATGCCGGTCGATATATAACAAGGTGGAACCATCGTCGTTTTCTTTGACGATGTGTTGTTCCCATACCTTGTCAAACAGGGTCTTACCCATCACTGACTCCTCACAAATAAATCTCAATATATATGCGGAATATAAACTTGATGCAAGCTTAAATAAAAGGATATATTCTTTCGCCTATGTTGAGTTTTTCTCATGCCTGACACTTCCCGCATTCCTTCCCTGAATGCCCTGCGGGCATTTGCCGTGGCCGGTGCGCACCTGAACCTGCGCGCCGCCGCCGCCGAACTTTTTGTCACCCCTTCCGCACTCAGCCATCAGATTCGTAATCTGGAGCAACAACTGGACATAAAGCTGTTTATTCGCGGTCGGCAAGGATTAACGCTGACTGCAACCGGCAAGGTGCTACTCCCACAGGTATCAGCCGCCTTCGCCCAATTGAGCGAGGCAGTCCACTCCATAAAATCTCAACACCATTCCGGCACCATCACAGTCAGCATGCTTTCCACCTTCGCTATGCGCTGGTTCATCCCCCGCCTGTATCGTTTTCAGCAAAAACATCCGGATATCAAGGTGCGCATCTCCACATCCATCGAACTCGTCGATTTCGAGCAAGAAGATGTGGATTGCGCCATTCGATCCGGTCAGGGGTCATGGCCCGGCACCCATGCTCTGCGCCTGCTGGACGAACAGTTCACCCCGGTCTGCAGCCCTTCCCTGCCGACCGGGGATACGCCATTAAATCAGCCTTCCGACCTGGCCGGGCATACGCTGCTGCACTCCAGGCTGCGGCCGGACGACTGGCAGGCATGGCTGAGCGCGGAAGGGCTTGCCGATCTTCAGCCACGCCAGGACCAGGAGTTTGAAACGCGTAACTTCGCCATCGCCGCCGCCATTCGCGGTCTCGGCGTGGCCATCATTGATCCGTTGCTGGTGCAGGAGGAACTGAAGGATAGACGGTTGATCCAGCCTTTCACCCACGCCCTGCCAACGACAAGCGCCTACTATCTGGTCTGGTCGGCAACCCGTGGGGAAAGCGAGGAACTGGCCGCATTCAGGACATGGCTGATCAAGGAGACTGCGGGAAGCGGATAACGTTTTTCTCCCCATTTTCCTTCAATACTTCCGAAATCATTCGCTGGCCGTTATCCTGCCGCTTCACAATCAAGTGACTGGAGAGGCAATGTCCATCAAATCGGATAAATGGATTCGCCGCATGGCAAATGAACATGGCATGATTGAACCGTTCTTGGATGGTCAGGTCAAAGAATCTGAAAATGGTGATGGCGTGGTGTCCTATGGCCTTTCATCCTATGGCTACGATGTTCGTTGCGCCAACGAATTCAAGATTTTTACCAACATCAATTCGGCCATCGTGGATCCCAAAGACTTCTGCCCATCATCCTTCGTCGATTTCAAAGGGGATGTGTGCATCATCCCGCCGAACTCCTTCGCTTTGGCACGTACTGTTGAATACATGCGCATTCCGCGCAATGTGCTAACCATCTGTCTGGGTAAATCCACTTATGCCCGCTGCGGCATTATCGTCAATGTCACGCCGCTGGAACCGGAATGGGAAGGGCATGTTACGCTGGAGTTCTCCAATACCACACCATTACCGGCCAAGGTTTATGCCAACGAAGGCGTGGCGCAGTTTTTGTTTCTGGAATCGGATGAAGTCTGTGAGACATCCTATGCCGACAAGGCCGGTAAATATCAGGGACAGACGGGCGTCACCGTTCCCAGGCTGTAGAATTTGAAACTCTCCGACATTCTGGCCAATGCCAACGAACCTTTAATTTCCTGCGAGTTTTTTCCCCCAAAAACTGACAAAGGTGAAGCTAATTTATGGAAATGCCTGCATGAACTTGAGACTATTCATCCGGCTTATATCTCCGTCACCTATGGTGCAGGCGGTTCCACCCAGGATCGCACCAAACGTATCGTCTGCCGCATCAAAGAGGAAACGGGGCTCTCACCTGTTGCACACCTGACCTGCGTCGGTGCAAACCGGGATGATCTGGCAGCATTGCTGGACGAATACAAGCGGGCAGGCATTGAAAATATCCTTGCGCTCAGGGGCGATCCGCCCGAAGGCATGGACCATTTCGAGGCAACAATTGACGGGTTTGAGCATGCGACCGACCTGATCGCCTTTATCCACAAACAGAATGGATTTTCTATTGGCTGCGCTACCTACCCGGAAGGCCATCCGGAGTCGAAAGGCGGTGTAGCGGACGACATTCGCTTTTTGAAGCTGAAGCAGGACAATGGCGCAGATGCCGCCGTCACTCAGTATTTTTTTGATAACGATGCCTTTTTCAAATTCCGTGACGCTGCTTTCCGAGCCGATGTCACCATCCCGGTCATTCCTGGTATCATGCCCATCACCAATTTTGAGCAAATTGTACGTTTCTCGGCCATGTGCGGCACAAACATTCCGGTGTGGCTGCATGAGAAAATGGAGCCAGTTCAGGGGGATCTGGATGCTGTCAAGGCACTGGGTATTGAACTAGCCACAAAGCAATGCCGTGAATTACTGGATGCCGGCGTGCCGGGATTGCACTTCTATACGCTGAACAAATCCGAAGC
>BTQQ01000057.1:0-10569 GCA_036985955.1 Zetaproteobacteria bacterium
GAACCCAGCCCCTTGCGTACAGCCTCGATGTCCCCCCCCGTGGCATCACAAAATGCAGCCAGTTCATTCATAAAAGAAATACGCGTGGCCAGCATGGCATTGGCGGCATATTTGGCAATCTCGGCGGATTTCCGGTCCATAACGATGAGACGGTCGCGATTGCGATTGAAGGGCGCATACAAACGGCGGAATACCTCTGCGTCAGCCTGATGTGCAACCCCAACAATAATCCGATCCGGCTTCAAAAAATCACTGACCGCCTGCCCCTCGCGCAGAAATTCAGGATTACTGGCCACCGTCACCTTCGGCGCATCCGGCCTGCCAGACAATGCCTCCGCTACCACGGCTTCCACCTTTCCGCCCGTGCCCACAGGCACGGTAGACTTGGCCACCAGAATACAATCCCGCCGCACATGGGAGGCCGCCTCGCGTGCGGCCGCCAGCACATACGAAAGATCGGCGGAACCGTCTTCTTCCGGTGGCGTACCCACAGCCAGAAACACCACCTCTGCTTCACGCATAGCCTCGGCATAGGACGCTGTAAAGACCAGATGGCTCGAAGCCACGGTGCGGGACACAATGGTATCCAGTCCCGGCTCGTGAATCGGCATTTCACCTCTGGCCAGGCGATCCAGTTTGGCCTGATCCACATCCAGACCAATCACATGATGCCCTACCTCAGCCAGACAGGCGGCCGTCACCAATCCCACATAACCCGTTCCGATTACGGTAATACGCATTTAATTATTCTCCTTCGAGCCAATTGAAAAACTCCGGGTGGATGAACGGCAATCTCACCATGAAAGAGATCGCCGCCGCCTCGCCATAAGTATCTGCCAATCGTTCCCTGTTTGGCAGGGGGATGAACAAACCCATAATCACAGACCGGACAAACAACAACTTGGTACGCCCCCACTATACGACACGGCCCGGTACCGCCACACAAAGGACATTGCATCCTATCCATGCAATAATTCCTGATAAAGCCTGCACATGCTCTCCACATGCGCCTGAACAGAAAATTTCTTCGCCCGCTTGCGGCCAGCATTGCCCATCGCAGCACGCATCTCCGTATCGCCAAGCAACTTCGCAACAGCGGCAGTCATGCCGTCTACATCGCCATGGGGCAACAACGCACCCTGTTTGCCGTGTTGTACTACTTCGGGAACGCCTCCTCCGTCAAATGCCACGATGGAAACACCCATGGCCATAGCCTCCACCAGCACGCGACCGAACGGTTCATCATCCGATGGAAGCACCATCACATCCGCCGTGGCATACCAGTTCTCTAGTGCAGCATGGTCCACTCCACCCACCCAATGCACACGATCGCCATTGCGAAGATCGCTCGTTCGCTGCTGCAACGCATCCCACCATGCCACATCCGTGGCCTCCTTGCCGCCCACGCATACCAAATGCAAGCCCGGCATCGTTTCGGAAAGGTGTTCAAACACATCCAGGGCAATATCATGACGTTTCCACCGCGACACGCGCGCAACGACCAGTATCATCTGTTCCGCGCCAAATGGTTTTTCACTTTTGCACTTGCTGACCGGATGCCACATGGACACATCCACGCCATTATGCACGGTCCACACTTTCAATCCCGGCCATGCGGAGAACCGATCCGCCGTGGCATGACTGTTGGCAATCACGCCATCCACCAACCGCACCAGCCAGCGGTCCAGCCTTGCATCCGGTTCCGTCACACGACAATGGAACAATACGGGAACATGCATCATCTTGCCGATCAAACCGGCATAGAACGCGGCGCGGGAATTGTTGGCATGCAACACATCCGGCCGGATATCGCTTATCAGCTTTTTCCAACGCCACAATGCCGGCAGCGAACCCAACCCGATCGGCGGCATCGGCACTGCATACCATGCGATGCCTTCCTTCTCCGCCCGCGCGCTCAACTCGCCTTCCGCCGGAGCCAGCAGGCACGGCGTCACATTTTCCGGCAAATGGGTCATCAAATCAAACAGCGAGTACTCGCCGCCACCCACAAAATCCACAAATCCGGAGGTGAACGCAACGCGCACTTAGAACAGTTCTCCGCAGGAAACGTCAGTCAAAACGAGCGTTTCCTTCTTCCCATGGCAATCCACATATAGGACTGACTCGATACCAGTTGAACAGGCGGTTCAGCCATGTTTGCCGCCGCGCGTACCATTTCGTTCGTAACAGGGATCAGCGATTCCTTAACCATGGATGGGTAGTGCAGGAATTTTCGCATTGCGGCGCGAAGGTTCCCCAAAATATAGCGGTGGAAATCATCCACAGGACGGGTGCCGGATACCACCGATATTTCCTCGAAGCCGGCATCGCACATGCGACGGACCAGTTCCTTCCGGGTAAACCCGTACTCATACAATCCCTGCGGCCAACGACCAGTCAGTTTCCACATCAGCATTGCAGCCCGATAGCTCAGACAGTACCGGTTCGGGACAGCGATCAGCGTTCGACCACCGGATTTAAGCACAGCAAAATGGGCATCGAAGATCGTTTGCCTTGGCTGGCCGCTAAAGTGTTCGTTCACGCCCAACGACATGGACAAGTCAAACCGTTCTTCCAGTTCCGGGGGGGATATCTAGAGCATCGCCCACCACGGTTTCAACAGGAATCTCCATGGACGCAAAAAGTATCCGCGCCTGCTCCAACGTGGAGACACTGCTGTCGAGCAGGCTCGCCCTCGCCCCCGACATGGCCAACAACAAGCTCAGCTTGCCAAGGCCAGAACCGATTTCGATGCTGGAGGCTCCGGCGGGAAGGCGTTGAAACAGCAGTTTTCCGTAACGCACCACGAGACTGTTCGACATGCCCAGCAACACACGGCGAACCGCATCCATGTCGGGCGATTCTACGTCCCAAGCATGATGTCCCGTGCTTGTCTGATTCATCATCTCCTCCCTGTATTGTCGCCATCCACCATCATGGCCGGGCATGTCGGCCGGTGCAGACGACCCGCGTCGGTGGCGATATCCATCAGTATTTTCACCCATGGAACCCACAGCCATGTGACAGCGGGCACATCGCGACGGCCAAACACCCAGCGCGTTTTCCATACTGTGCGCCCCGCTATAAACAGCACGAGCAGTAGTATCGGCCACCAACTCCACCATCCCAGTGCTACGGCACACAGCAGTTTCAGGCCCAGTGAAGAACGTAGCATGAAGCCACCATAGCTGCTGGGAGCAATACCCGCTCGCAGCATCGCCGCTTCAGCCATGCCGCGCCGCATAAACCACCGCCAGATGGCCAGCAGACTTCCGCGCGCCGCATGACGAACCACCGCATCAGGGACAAACAACAACCGCCCCTGACTGGCCACCTTTTTTGCCAGAAGATAATCTTCGCCACCAAAGCGGGCGGCAGCATCAAAGCCTCCGGCATCCAGCAACGCCTGCTTGCGGTAAGCGGCGTTGAGTGTTGAAATCTCGCGTGTTTCCTGAATTTTCCCGCCAGAATGATGAATCCGGGACACACCTCCACCCGGGAACCCAAGCAGTGTTTCGGCCCAACCGACCGCATTTGTGCCATCAGGTACGGTCACGCCCCCCTGCACGCCCAGCACCTGTGGATCATCCAATGGTTGGACCAGCCTCCGCAACCAGTCCGTTTCCACTTGGCAATCGTCATCCACAAACACAATCAGATCATGTGCCGCATGCTTGATAGCCAGATTGCGGGTAAAGGCAATCCCCTTGTTCATGACGGGATGTGGCACATAGTTTACATCCTCGATAGGGCGCGGGTCATCCGTTTCCTCAATCACGGTGATTTCATATTGCCCGTCATAATCCTGCGCATGCAAATCAACCAGCAACGTATCAAGCATGGCACGACGGTCGCGGGTGCAAACGAGAATGGAAACCGGTGGTAAACTCATGGCGCATCCGGATAGAACCGAGCCAGCCATGGAGAATGGATGCGCTCCGTAAAAGTCTGCAATTCCGGGTCGTGCCGAAATGCATAAGCACGGCTGGCATTCATACTGATGCCGAAAATATTTGGCATCGTTTCCACATCCAGGAATAGTCGCAGGCGTTCCAGTTGTTCCTCTGGCGCGATGAGTAAGTCCTCATAACGAAGTTGCAGGCATTGCCTTTCGGGCAAAACCGCAATCGCATCCATTCCCGCTTCGACATAGCGCTCCCATAAGCGAAATCCTCCTTCCATCTCCAGGCACAAAGGCGATGTCAGGCGCCATGTTCCATGGTTCGGGAAATGAGTGAGCGTTTCCTTGCGTAACTGCTGTTCCCGAACTCGCAGGCTTGCCGCCACGTCCACGCCATGGCGTACGATGTGGATGAGTCTTGCGCCTGGAAACAGGCGCATCCAGATCGGCAGCGTCAGCGTATTGCGCGGATCTTTCCAACCACAGGGATACGGATAATTGCGCACATCCCGCCAGCGCAGCCAACCCATTCGATTGAGATAAAGACGCGTATCCGGACCTGCAAGCCTTGATGAAAGCCATTCCGACAGTTTTTCACAAAGTGCTTCGTCTTTCAGCAATTGCAGAAAAGCGTCCGGTTGATCCCAGCGCGCGCCAGCGAATTTCAACATCGCATGATTCAGGCGCATGAAGAAACGTGCCTCGGCATTGGGATCCTGGTCGTGGCCCATAAAGAAGCCAAACTTTTCCAGCAAGCGCACCAGCAGGGTTGTACCCGAGCGATGCATGCCAAACACGATGACAGGTTCATGCTTCATTGTTTTCCTTCTCTGGCCAACATGACGGTCGGCGTGCGCGAGGATAGCCGATGGGAACGGAATAGGGATTCCTGGTCAGGCGTATCACCTGTCCCAACCAATCACGCTGTTCCGGCCTTCTGCGCAGCAGGACAAGAATCAATCTTTTGGAGAATGCCATCAGGAACAGCGCGAAGCGCAACAGCCATACGTTTGATGTGGAAAAATATGTATGCCATAAAAAAATCGCACCACGCATGTATTCCATGCTGGGCAGGCGGTCATGTGTCCTGACACTGGCTTTGCCAATGTGGTGTGCAACCGCTTCCGGTGAAAGCAGTACGCGCCAGTCATACCGCCGCAGACGCAAGCACCATTCCGTTTCCTCAAAATAAAGGAAAAACCGCTCATCCAGTTTTCCCGCCTGTTCCACCGCACACATGCGAACCAGCATGCAGGCACCGCGAACATGGTCGCCTTCTCCTCCCTTGTGCCAGGGATAGCCGGCTGCGGCTCTTCCGGAAAAGCCGCCAGTTCCATAAATCCGCATGCCCGCCAGTATAAACACCAGTGACCCCGACACTGTTGGCGCACGCAGCAATGAAGGTTCGATGGTATTATTTCGGATGATTCTTGGGGCGACTACGCCGACATCGGGACAGGCATCCATAGCGGCACACATGGCCAGCGCCGCGCCTTTTTCCAGCCATGCATCAGGATTGAGAAGCAATACAAGCGGCGTGCTGATTTGTACAAGCGCCTGATTATTGGCTGCCGCAAATCCGACATTCCATTCATTCCGAATTAAATGGATTTCCGGATAATGCCCTGCAACGTATGCCGCGGTACCGTCATCGGAGGCGTTATCCACCACCCATATTTCCCGAACATGGTTGTCCACAAGGCTTTTCAGGCAACGGTCAATATGGCTGCGCGAACGATAGGTGACAACGATTGCTGAAATGGAGGCTTCGTTCATCGAATCAATCTCAAAGCCATCCCCAACCACCGTGGCTGGCACACGCGCATCAGGAACACCAGCGCTACGGCCAGCAACGGCGCCAGAACCAGCAACCATCCATGCACCACGAAAACATATCCCCCCAACAAGCTCATTGTCAGCAGCAAACGTGGCAACCACCAGGCTTCTGCCAGACCGGCACCATACATCCACCGCCATGCAACCCCGGCTAAAGCTATCTGTACCATGATGTTCGCGCTAATCACGCCCCACATGCCTAACCATGTGCCAAACAACCAGTAGACAGGCAGGGCCGCCATAAATACCATGACAAGCGTTTTCGCCCAACGTGTTTGCCAGCCCCATGCGCCAATGACCGCCCCGGTCATTGCACCAAGCACTGCCAGCGGTGAGGCCATGGAAAATATAGCCAACCATTTCCAGCCGTGCGCAAAGCTGTCGCCATATACCCAGGTCAGCAACGGTTCCGCCATCCCTGCGATTGCCGCGGCCACCACAGCCATCATCAACCCCAGCAATCCCAGTGCCGGCTCAAGCAGCGTTCTCGCCCGGTTTACGGCATGATCCTTCGCCAGTCTCGACAGGGTGGGAAACAGGGCGTTTGCAACCGCAATTCCCAGGAAAACAGCGATAAGCGCCAACATCTGCGCGGCCGCATAGTATCCCGTTTCAGCAGGCGGTTGCTGGAATCCGAGAACAATAAGATCAAGTCTGCCCAGCACCGCCTGCACAGCCCCGGCGATCCCGAAGGGAATAGCAAGCTTGGCAAAACAGGACAATGTGCCGCCATTTCTTTCCTCGACAGGCCAGCCTTGGGCATGCGTCCACGACCAAACGCACACCAGCACTCCGGCTTCCCACAGGCACAGCCATTGCGCCAGATGCAGCAGCGAGGCATCTGTCAGAAAAGCGAGCCCGGAAACAAGCAGGGCGCCGCCCAACCGTTCGACCGCACCCCATACCGCAACGGCAATCAGGCGCTGATGTCCCGCCGGCACGCCGAGGATAATACGCATACCAGTCCATAGCAGGGCGAATAGCAGCAGCCACAGACGCAAAGATTGATGCTCAGCCGACTCCTGGATCACCACCACAACAAAAAAACCAACGGAAACAATAACCGCCAGGGCCAGGGAGATAACAAGTGCATGGTGGAGCAGGCGTTTCCATGCCGTGCAATTCCGCGCCACTTCCCGGATCAGGGTAATACGCACCCCTGAATCAGCCAGTGCGGCAATGGAAGTGGCCAGGGCATAGGCAGCCGCAAATTGGCCATAAAGCACATCCCCCATGCCCCGTGCCACCGACCATGCCATAAGAAATGCGGCCATCTGCGCAATCGTCTGCGCGACTGTCAGGGCTGCAGAACCGTGCAACACTTGCCTTGCCGTATTTTTCACGGGACTATGTTGCCATGCTTTCCCAAATTCTTCGACACTGGCTTCGATTGCAAGGACGTTTCAGGCATTCTCACGCTCTTGTTTATGGCAAGGTGCGGGCGGGTGCCGATGTGAGCGAAGGCGCATGGATACCCTATGGCGTTTGTGTCGAGGCCGATTGCCGTATCGGCCGTTTCAGCTACATCATGCCGCCGGGACATCTGACCGGCGTGTCCATCGGAAACTTTTGCTCAATCGCTGAAAATTGCATGTTTATCCGCAACCAGCATCCCGTCACTCACTTCTCCACATTTCCGTTTGCACGACGTCTGGCCATGCATGGCATTGATTGCGAACCGTTGTTCAACGAATCCATTGACAGGGGCGGTATCGTTATCGAACACGATGTATGGATCGGACGCAACTGCACCATCATGGGAGGCATTACAATTGGCACAGGCGCCGTCATTGCCGCCGGGGCCGTGGTAACGCACCATGTTGAACCCTATACCATAGTTGGCGGCGTGCCCGCCAAACCGATCCGCAAGCGTTTTTCGGACCCGGCCATCAAACGCCTGCTTGCCAGCCGCTGGTGGAACTGGCCGCTGGATGAAATTACAGTCAGAGGAAAAGAGTTGGAGAAGATACTGGTGGATGAATAGCAGTCAGGACGGTTGCTCCCACATCACCCGCTGATCCAGGGCACGATTCAAAGTGAATTCATCCATATATTCCAGTTCACCACCCTCCGGAACGCCGCGGGCAATACGTGAAATCTTTACATCGGAAGCCTGATAACGGCGTGCGATAAAGTGTGCTGTCGCCTCGCCATCCACCGTGGCACTGGTAGCCAGAATCAATTCGTGTACATCACCCTCCGCCACACGTGCATCCAGCGAAGTCAGGTGAATCTGTTCCGGCCCTATCCCATCTACCGGACTTAAACGCCCGTGCAGCACATGGTAATGCCCGGAAAAATGAGCGCCGCGCTCCAGCATCAGCACGTCCACCGGCTGTTCCACCACGCATACGGTGCCATTGTCACGCCGGACATTGTCGCAAATGCCGCAATGTCCTTGCTCAGAGAAACAGCCGCAACGCTCACAAAAATCAAGTGATTGGTGCAAGTCAGTCAGCGCAGCCGCCATCTGCTCCACCTCCGGTGCAGATTTGTGCAACAGGCTTAAGCTTAGACGCAGCGCCGTCTTGGGGCCGATTCCCGGCAGCCCGGAAAGCGTTTCCACCATCCGCGCCAGCGGCGCGGGCATGCCGGGAAATGTATAGCCCGATCTATTCATTATGATGCCTCCGTAAAAAGTAATTTTTTTACGGCTTCATCATAAATGACTGCTATCAAAGAGAAAAACCCGGAGGTAACGGCAATCCGCCAAGCATAGCCTGCTGTTTTTCCTTCATCATGTCATCGACCGACTGTAGTGCGGAATTCATGGCGGCCACTACCAAATCCTCAAGCAAGTCCTTGTCCTGTTCGGCCCACAGCGAAGGATCAATTTCGACTTTGCGTACCACACGATCCCCACCCATCGTGACCTTTACCATACCGCCACCGGCTTCGCCATACACTTCCATACCAGCTAGCTCTTCCTGCATTTTCTGCATGTTTTCCTGCATTTTTTGGGCCTGCTGCATCATCTTTCCGATATTCATGGTTGTTCCTCCGACATTGTTTCAGTATCCGTTGCTGCTCCCGGCACCCGCACACGTTCGATTTTTGCGCCAAACTCGTGCATCAATGCCTGAACATGAGGGTCTTCACCGGCAGCCTGTTCCAGTTGCTGCTGCCTGGCTTCAGCTTCACGGATGCGTACCTGCGACAGCGTCTCACCTTCCTGTTCGCTGCGTGGCTCCCAATGTATCTCACGTCCCAACCACTCGGCAAACGCCATGCGCTCCGCCGCAACAATGGCCTTCTCCTGATGCTTATCCAGAGCCAGACGAACCTTTTCAGCAAAATCCAGACATAATACATGCTCCAGCATGGCGGCAATACCGGCTCGTGCCTGTCCATAAGCAGCAACCGCCTCTTCCCAGTTGGTGCAACGTCGGCCCGGCGCCTCATCCTGCGGGTTCGAAAGCAGATCCAGCCCGGGTTCACCTTTGTCGGCTTCAGCAGAGGAAGGTTGAGGCACAGGATCGACATGCTTATCCACCGGTTCCTCTATATGTGTTACCATTGGGACACTGGCATTATCTGATCCATCGCCCACATCATTATCCATCTCAGACTGTCCTGCTGTATTCAGTTTTATTTCGGGTGTTTTATGAGGCGGATTCAGGGCATGCAACCCGGCAAGGCGCAGAATCAGCATTTCCGCACCCCGGCGTTCATCGACCAAACCGAGATCGCGCAAGCCGTGCAACAGCACCTGATAGCGTAAATCCAGACCTTGCGCATCCCAGCAATCTGCCCAGCCTGCCAGCCACTGCCGCTGCGCCTCCCCCGGTTCACTTTCGAGTAGAGTTTTATCCACCATCAGGCAGGCCAATTCGTGCCATATTTCTCCCAAAGCCAGCAGCACGGCACGCGGCGCGTGCCCACTTCCCGCAGCCCGCCGCAAGGCATCCACCGCACCCTTGCCATCACCGGTAAAAACCGCATCGGACAACTGGCGTATCATTTCAGGCCCAACCAGTCCAAGCGCCTTGCGCACATCCGGCATCGTTAACTGCTCGCCGGCATAGGCCAGCACCCGCTCGGTGAGACTTAAAGCATCGCGCACGCTTCCGTCTGCCGCATGCGCAATCGCGTGCAGAGACTCCGGTTCATAAGCAACCTTTTCTTCACTCAACACATGTGCCAGATAATGACTTATTTCATCCACCCCCAGACGCCGAAGGTCAAAGCGCTGACAGCGGGAGCGTACGGTAACGGGTAACTTCTCAGCCTCGGTCGTGGCCAGAATAAACAGCACCCGTTCCGGCGGCTCCTCCAGGGTCTTGAGCAATGCATTGAAGGCGCTCTTGGACAACATGTGCGCTTCATCAATGATATAGACTTTATGTTTAAGCGTGGAAGGCGGATAACGCACCGAATCGAGAATCTCACGAATATCGTCCACCCCGGTATGACTGGCCGCATCCATCTCCTGCACATCCAGATTGTTGCCACGACCGATGGATGCGCATGCTTCGCACGCACCGCAAGGTTCGCCGTGTTCGGGATGGTCACAATTCACCACCATGGCCAACAGCCGGGCGATCGTGGTCTTGCCCACGCCCCGAATACCAGTCAGCAGATAAGCATGTGCCATCTGGCTGTTTTTCAGTGCATTTCGCAATGTCCGTACCACTACGTCCTGACCGGTAAGATCAGCGAATCGCTGTGGCCGCCAGCGGCGGGCAAGCACTTTATACCCCGGATTATTCATATGCGTCACTGTACGGATGAATGGAGGATTGAACAATCATCACTTCGAACCACTTGCAAAACTCTGGATGGATGAGCCGCAATCCCATTTCAAGGTCATTTTCGGGAAGCAAGCGGTGCTG
>BTQQ01000058.1:0-10443 GCA_036985955.1 Zetaproteobacteria bacterium
GTGCTTGATATTGAAGACCGGGGACTGCTATATGGAGAAGGTTGTTTCGAAACCTTTCGCATCATTAACGGGGCGATCTTCGACTGGGCAGGGCACGAAGCGCGCCTGCGTCTGGGGCTTGTCCTGTTTGGACTTGATCTTCCGGATGGACTGGAGCAACGATGTCTGGAAAAGGCGAAAAAGAGAGGTTCTGATGTGCTGGCGCGCATCACCGTGACGGGAGGCAAGGCACCGCGTGGATTGCTGCCGGAATGTGAACGAAATGTTGGTGTTTATATCCAAAGTTGGTGGTATGGGTCGAGAACAGAAGACGTCCATTTGCGTACGGTGACGTGGCCTCTGCCTTTGTATCCCCGCCCGGCTAAATTAATAGCCGATTACGCGCAGACCATTCGTGGTTTGCATGATCTTAAATACAAAGGATTGCTTGCCGAAGATGAGGAAGCCCTGATTTGTGATGCGAACATCCTTTATTCAGCCCCTACGTCCAATATCCTTCTGCTTGTGGATGGTGTATGGCTGACGCCTGATGCTGATGTAGTTGTGCCGGGTGTGGTGCGTCATGCCCTGTTGAAGGCCCGAGTGGCGTGTGCCTGTCCGTGTCCGCACGATCTGGCGGAGAGCTGTGAAGCCATTGCTCTGACAAACAGTGGCTGGTTTATCCGGCCAGTGACTTCCATCAATGGCCGAAAATTAAGTACGAACGGTGCGCCCTTTGATCTTCTTTGCTCGGCGCTAAGGGGTCGGGCTGGCGTGCCTCCGAGCTTGCCATGCGGTTGAAACTTCTGCTCCTGTTGCTTCTGGCTGCTTTGTTTGCTTTTGCCGCAGAGGAGGTCTGGTTGCCCGTGCAGCCGGAAGGTGTTGTGGAGGTGCATATTCCCGCGGGTGTTTCCGGCCGGGAGATCGGTCGGCGACTGAAACATGCCGGGGTCATCCGTTCGGCACTGGCTTTCCGCATCCTGTCAAAAGTAAGCGGAAAGGCTGCCAGTCTTCAAAGTGGTGATTATCGCTTTGAATCTTCCGCAAATCTGTGGCAGGTGCTGGAGCGCATGAATAGCGGGGATGCAATTTTCTACCGTGTAACCGTCCCGGAGGGTTTGCGTACGGACGAAGTGCTTGCATTGCTGGCAAAGGAGACCGGGACGAAAACGGCTGTCTGGAACGGTGCGTTGCGTAAACTTATCGGGGATGCCGTGGTTGAAGGGCATTTATTGCCCGAAACCTATACCTATCGAAAACCCGTCCGGCCGGAGATTATTCTTGCCAATATGTTAAAGGCTCAGAAATCACTTATAGCAACGGTTTCTTCAGACTGGCCGGATGTCAAAACCCTTCGCATTGTAGCCTCCATTGTGGAAAAAGAGACAGCGAAGGATGAAGAAAGGCCATGGGTGGCCGCTGTGATCCGCAACCGGCTCGATAAACATATGGCGCTGCAAATGGATCCTACCGTCATTTACGGCCTGTGGAAGGAAGATGGTGCATTTTCCGGCAATCTTCACAAAGCCGATATGAAACGCGATACGCCATGGAATACCTATACGCGCAAAGGTTTGCCGCCCACACCGATTTGCAATCCCGGCAAAGCCAGCCTTTTGGCTGCTGCACATCCTGCTCAGGTGGACTATCTTTATTTTGTAGCGGATGGAACGGGCGGCCATGCTTTTGCCAGTGATTTGAAACAGCATGCGGAAAACGTTCGGCGCTGGCTGAAGATTGAACGGAACAGGTGAGGGAGCGCAATAAATGAAGTCTTCGGATATTATAATCCTTATTGTGTGGCTTCCAAAGTACGCGGTTGTGCGTTTTCAGAGCTTGCTGGATGGTGAAGACGGGTTGGCGACGTTACGCTGCATGGATAAGGCAAGCGGTGAACAGGAATTGTGGACAACGAAGGTGCAAATGGATGAATTACGGCGCTGGCTTGCGAGTATGCCGCCGGAGTTGGGAATGAAAATCGTACGTGAGGATGTTTTTAGCTTGGACTATTCGTGAATCGCCGTGATGATTGCGCAGGAATTTTGTTCGAAACGGATTCCGAGGAAGGAGGCTGTAGCCATGCATACGGACGACCGACGAGGAATTCGGTGCGGACAAAGGAACCAGCAAGGGCGTGGTAGTATTCATGAATAGTCCGAGCGTGCACGGGGGTGTAAATTGAGCGGACATTTTATCACTTTCGAGGGCGTAGATGGTTGCGGCAAGACCACGCAACGGGAACTGACAGCCGCATGGCTGCGTACGCAAGGCACGGAGGTGGTAGAAACCTTTGAGCCTGGAGCCAGTGCCCTGGGGGCAGAAATACGACGGTTGTTGTTGGATGGTGAGCATATTCCCGTACCGGAGGCAGAATTGATGCTGTTTCTCGCTGACCGCGCCCAGCATGTACATGAGGTGCTCCGGCCTGCGCTTGAACGCGGCGCAACCGTGCTGTGCGACCGCTATACGGATTCCACCCGTGCTTATCAGTTAGCGGGCCGTCAGTTGAATACGGGTGTGCTGAATACGATGCTGGAGGTTGCCGAGCTCGGTCTGCGACCGGAACTGACATTGTGGTTCGATTTGCCCGTGTCCGAGGCGTTGAATCGCATGCGGGGGCGTGCGGCCACAGGTGAAGTTCCCACACGCATGGATGAGGAACGCCGATCCTTCCATGAGGCAGTGCGTAACGGCTTCTCAACAATTTTCGAGGAGGAACCTGGGCGGGTACGCCGGGTTGACGCATCCGGAAGTGTGGATGAAGTACAAAAGCGCGTGCGTAAAGTCATTGTTAATTTTCCGGGTATAGCTGTATGAGTAGAATTTTGGGGCATCAGGATGTATTCACACGATTTCTCAATGGTTTGAGCAAGGGGAAGTTACATCATGCATGGTTGTTGCACGGCCCTTCAGGGATTGGTAAGGCCACGCTGGGTTTTGAAATGGCTTGTGCTTACCTGTGCGAAAAGAATCGGCGTTCATCTCCTGCCGATGAAGCATGTGGAACGTGTCATGCATGCCATATGATGGCTGCGGGCAGTCATCCTGATTTTCTACAGGTGGAACGGGAATGGGACGACAAGAAGAAACGGCTGAAGCGGGATGTGCATGTGGGGCAGACGCGTGATTTGTTGTCTTTTCTATCCCTGAGCGGCTCACAAAGCGAAAGGAAGGTAGTGCTGGTGCGGGAAGGCGGGCAAATGAATGGGCAGGCGGCGAATGCTTTGCTGAAAGGGCTGGAGGAGCCTGCGCCGGGTAGTCTGTTGATTCTGGCATGTGAGGATGCCATGTCCGTACCGGCCACTGTTCGTTCACGTTGTTTGCTACAGGCGTTTGCACCGTTGAGCACCGATGATTGCCGATGTGTTTTATGCGGGATGGGGCTGGATGGAGAAGTGCTGGAGTTCGCGGTGGAACTGGCGCACGGGCAACCCGGCAAGGCTGGCCCACTGGTGGATGCGGATATTGCCGATGCCTTGCTTGACTGGAACCGATTGACCCGGGACATTGCAAGAGCGGACATCGGCGATTTACAGGACTGGATTAGTCGGCATGTTCGTCAAATTCCGCATGCGTTACTGGTGGATGTGGTGTTAAATCAGCTGGAACCGGTCATGCAGGCAGATCATGGGCGGGAAGGTGGTGATTTTTACACGTTTGATACACTGATGGATGCGGCACGCGATCTGGCTGCATGGCCGGTTGAGGTGGCACGCCGAACCCTGAATCCTGCTTCAACACTACTGGCGCACATGCTGTCTTTACGTATAGCCTTGCGCGCCTTCGAAAACACACCAAAAAGAGTCGCCGCTTGAAACACAGGAATATCTTGTAAATGAAAAGTTTTTACGTCACCACACCCATCTATTATGTCAACGATGAACCACATCTGGGACATATTTACACGACCATTGCCGCCGATGTGCTGGCGCGCCATCAACGGATGTCCGGACGCGATGTGTTCTTCCTCACTGGCGTGGATGAACATGGGCAAAAGGTGGAGCAGGCGGCGGAATCGCGCGGTGTCTCTCCTATCGCACTGGCAGATATGGTGGTCAAACGCTACCGGGATTTGTGGCCCCGCTTTTCAATTTCAAATGATGATTTTATCCGTACCACGGAAGACAGGCATAAAAAGGCTGTGGCTGAAATGTGGCGCAGACTGGATGCGGCGGGCGCCATCTACAAAGGATTTTACGAGGACTGGTATTGTGTCCCATGCGAAACCTACTGGACCGGAACGCAACTCAAGGATGCCGAGGCATGGGAATCCAAAGCCTGTCCTGATTGCGGACGGGTCGTGGATCAGGTCAAGGAGGAATCGTATTTCTTTCGTCTGGGCGATTATCAGGAACAGCTTCTGGCACATATCCGGGAACATGTCGATTTTATCGGCCCGGATTCACGCCGTAACGAGGTGCTTCGGTTCGTCGAAGGCGGGTTGCGCGATTTGTCCATCTCCCGCACCACTTTTTCCTGGGGTATTTCCGTACCCGATGATCCGAAACATGTGGTCTATGTGTGGATCGATGCGCTGACCAATTACCTGACTGCCGCAGGATTCCCGGATGAAAACATGCCTCACTGGCCTGCCGATATTCATCTGATTGGTAAGGATATTCTGCGCTTCCATGCAGTGTACTGGCCATGCATACTAATGGCGGCCGGGCTACCATTGCCCAAGCGCATATTCGCCCATGGGTGGTGGACGGTTGAAGGTAAAAAGATGAGCAAATCCAAGGGGAACGCACTTCAACCTGATGAACTACTTGAACAATATGATGCGGATGTGATCCGTTATTTCCTGTTGCGCGAAGTACCTTTTGGCCACGATGGAGACTTTTCGTTTTCAGCCCTGAAGCAGCGCTACAATTCGGAGCTGGCCAACGATTTCGGCAATTTGCTCAACCGCAGTCTTTCCATGCTGCATAAATACCGGCAGGGAGTGTTGGGAAGCTCCGGTAATGAAGAAGCATGTGATCGTGCCTTGGTAGCGGATGTTGAGGCCATGCAGCGAGGTGTCGAGGAAGCTCTGGAGCATCAGGCATTTCATGATGCGCTGGAGCATATCAATGCCGTCGTGCGGCATGGCAACCGTTATGTGGAAGAGAACGCGCCATGGATGCTGGCGAAAGCGGGCGATCACGAACGCCTGGATACCGTACTGTATCATCTGGTCGAAACTCTGCGTCTGGTGGCCATTCAGATTTCACCGTTCATGCCGCAAAAGAGTGAAGAAATGCTCAGCCAAATTTTGAATGAACCATTCAAAACAGAGGATATTTCCATGCGAAAACACAGTGGATGGGGTCTTCTTGCTGCGGGGCATGTTTGCGCCAAACCGAGCCCTGTATTTCCACGTATGGATTGAAATAGCAGGTACTAAACCCAAGAACCGACATTGAATGTGGATGCAGGGCACAACTCTTTGATTCGTCTGGCATCTCGACAAATCCTTTATCACCAGCAAGGTGACAACAGTATTTGTCGAAACGCCATACAAACCAAATACTTGCACCCTGCATCCACATTCAATGTCGGTTCTTGGGCTAAATCAAAGTATTGCAAAATACTGCAACACTCTGCACCATCAACACTTATGCCCCGCAGATTCATCAAACGCTACATGCCGGACTATGCCACGATCCGGCGGCAGAAGTGTTTGTATTGTCTGGGAACCCTCTTGCACGACCCCGCCCTTTGGCACCTGAACCGTCATTCGGTTGCAGGTGCTTTTTTTGTAGGGCTGTTGATAGCTTTTGTTCCGGTACCGTTCCAGATGTTGCTTGCGGCCAGCATGGCCATTGTGGTGCACGTTAATATCCCGATCTCCGTGGCGCTGGTGTGGTTAACCAATCCTCTGACCATGCCGCCGATGTTTTATTTTGCCTATAAGGTTGGGCAATGGATGCTCAACTTGCCTGATCATGATTTTGATTTTGAACTTAGCTGGAACTGGCTTTCCCATGGATTAAGTCATATCTGGCAACCCTTTTTGCTCGGTTGTCTGGTGCTGGGGCTGGCATCGGGTATTCTGGGGTATCTAAGCGTTCGTTTCGCATGGCGCGCCTACGTTATCCACAAGTGGCGCCAAAGGCACTGCCAGGCTCCAACTGTAAGACCCCATCCCTAACCTGAACTATTATAAATACTGTCGTGCCCTTGCTTGTTCCTTTGTCCGCACCAAATCCCTCGTTCCCCAGGGGATACTCTCTTGCGCAATACCCCAGGGTACCCTCTCTGCCGCAAGCGGCATTCACCTTGGCGCAATTCACCTGATCGGTCGTCCGTATGCACGGCTACGCACTTCTTCCTCGGAATAGCCGCTTCGGGGCCACGCTGTCCGTTGCAAACAAAGTTCCTGCGCACAAAAAAGCCGGAGGCCGTTTGGACGAACGAAAGGTCGCCCGCAGGGTGAGGGTCAAAGGCCCGAATCAATCATCACGACGATTTATGAATAGTTCAGGCTAATGGCATGTGGCACAGGATTGAACAGGACATAAGCGAATCCACTTACAAGAAATTCACCATTGAACACAAGGTTAGCGTTGGCGGTGGAAGCATCAACTCAACTTACAGAATTGAAGGCTCGGGTCAGCGTTATTTTGTCAAAACCAATGCTGCGGAATGTCTGAACATGTTTGCCGCAGAAGCAAACGGCTTGATTGCTTTGGCCGATACAAAAGCCGTACGCGTTCCAAGGCCGGTGTGCCGGGGGGTGGCAAATACGCATGCTTATCTGGTTATGGAGTTTATTGCATTCGGAGGCGGTAGCAGTCCGTATGCGCTTGGCGAACAGTTGGCCGCCATGCATCGTCATACGCAACCAGAATTTGGCTGGTATTGTGACAATACCATCGGTTCAACGCCCCAGATCAATACGCTTTCGGATGACTGGATATCATTTTTCCGGGAGCATCGGTTTGGATTCCAACTGAAACTTGCAGCACACAATGGTTATGGCGGAGCGTTGCAACGCAAGGGCGAGCGGTTAATGTCCGATCTGGGAGTGTTTTTTGAAGACTACAGCCCTCAAGCCTCCCTCCTGCATGGAGATTTATGGGGTGGTAATCATGCCGTGGACATGGATGGCCACCCGGTGATTTATGATCCCGCTGTGTATTACGGGGACCGGGAAGCGGATATTGCCATGACCGAACTCTTCGGCGGTTTTGGCAGCGCCTTTTATGCGGCTTATCATGAGGCATGGCCGCTGGATGAAGGCTATGCTGTGCGCAAAACGCTGTATAATCTGTACCATATCCTTAATCACGCCAATTTGTTCGGCGGGGGCTATGCGAGTCAGGCAGAGTCCATGATAGATTGCCTGCTGAGTGAGTTGCGGTAAGCATTACCGCTTATTTTGGAGGCTTTGAATGTTGGAACATACAGAATTGGAAAGGCAACTGGCCAGGCAGCAGGATCAGCTTGCGCAGGCGGTAATTGCTTTGTCGCAGGGGACCGCATTGGAACCCATCCTGCGCCATGTCGGTGAGTTGTCGATAGAATTGACCGGTGCCCGATATGCGATGTTGTCCTATATTAAAAACGGCAAGAGACTTTTTATTCCACTGGGTATGACGAATGAGGAGTTGGCAAAGCTTGAAGGGAATGAACCCAAGGGAATCGGGCTACTGGGGTTGATGTGGAACCAGCATGAAGTGGTGCGCATCAATGATATTGCCGCGCATCCAAAAGCGGCCGGGTTTCCTTCGGATCACGCTGCCATGACAACCTTTCTTGGTGCGCCTATTATGTTCGGAGACGATATCCAGGGCGTGATATATCTGACGGAAAAGGAAGGCGGCAGAGCCTTTACACCCATTGACGAAACTAACGTGCGTACACTGGCATCTGCCTGTGCCATAGCTATTTCCAATGCGGTTCATCTTGAGCAACTTAAGGCCAGAAATGCTGAACTGGAACAGTTGCTTGCTGAACGAACCGGGGTGCTCTGAGGCTAGTGTCCTGTCCCGTAGAAGAGCGCACCAGGAGGCGTAGCTGTTAGTATGTGCCAACTGCTCGGTATGAACTGCAACACACCCACCGATATCGCTTTTTCCTTCGCCGGATTCCGCGCCCGCGGTGGCGTTACCGATGAACACAGCGACGGCTGGGGCATCGGTTTTTTTGAAGGGCCAGGTTGCCGCCTGTTCATCGACACCAAACCGTCCGCACACTCGCCGGTAGCGGAACTGGTGCAGCGCTATCCCATCCATTCCATGAATGTCATTGCCCATATTCGCAAGGCGACGCAGGGCAAGGTCGCACTGCAAAATACGCACCCGTTCATGCGCGAACTCTGGGGCCGGCACTGGCTGTTCGCTCACAACGGCGATTTGAAGCACGTGGCCACACATCCGGGTTGCCACCGGCCTGTGGGCGATACCGACAGCGAACGCGCCTTTTGCCTGATCCTGAACACCCTGCAGGCCCGGTTTGACAAACTGCCGCCGCTACCGGAACTGCATGCCGTGCTGCACGACATCAGTGCGACGCTGGCGGAAGAGGGGACATCGAACTATCTGCTGTCCAACGGTGACTGCATGTTCGCCTACGGCACTACGCAGCTGAGCTATATTGTGCGCCGGGCACCTTTCGGCCCTGCCCACCTGATTGATCAGGACGTCACGGTCAATTTCCACGAATTAACCACGCCACGCGACGTCGTGGCCGTGATCGCCACCCTGCCTTTGACCGACAATGAGCTTTGGACTGCAATCAAGCCCCATCAATTGTTGGCATTTCAGCACGGGGAAGCCATCGTCGGATAAATTCACTTGCTGTGGAGGTAAAGTATGCGTGTATATCTGGTACAACATGGCGAAGCTGTATCGAAGGAAGAAAATCCGGATCGGCCATTGTCGGAGAAGGGGGCTTCCGATGTGCGGGAAGTCGGCGATTTTCTTTATCAACATGCTCGACTGCTGATTCCTGAAATCCTCCACAGCGGTAAATTACGGGCGGCTGAAACGGCGAACCTGCTGGCGCGTTGCCTCAATGCAGCCTATGACGCAGGGCCGGATTTGCAGCCGAATGACGATCCCGGACTATGGTTCGAACATCTGGCAGCCCGGAACAGGGATGTAATGCTGGTCGGTCATTTGCCACATCTGGAACGTCTGGCCTCGCTCCTACTGTGTGGTGATGCGGACAGGCGCGTGGTGACCTTCCGGAATGCAGGCGTCGTGTGCCTTGAGCGGGATGAAGAAAAGTCCTGGCATCTGAATTGGGCATTTACTCCTGCGCTATTGGCCTCAAAGTAACCACTCATAATGGTTAATCGGCTGGTATACAGAGAAATCAGAGTTTTTTATTTTGAGGGGGATAAATGAACATACTGTCCCCGATTTTCTCTATACGGTCTCCATCCCGCACCCATAGTCTGATAGTGTGCCCGGTTATATGAATCAGACAAAGCTTACTTACAACGACAGGCCATCATGGTTGAACCAGATGGGTTCCTTCGGTTCCATACTGATACTGATATTGATGCCCTTCTTTCTCCTGGAAATGACGCCATTCCTTATCGCAATCAATATACTGGCAGCCTTGGTGATCATGCTGACGATCATTAATAGTCGCTTTTCATGGGAATTCAGGATCAGTGACGGCGATGTTCAGAGCCAGCACGGTATCACGTCAAAAAAACAGGAAAGTATTCCTCTGAAAAATATCAAAGATATCGAAGTGAAACAGACAACTATTCAGCGTTTTTTTGACGTTGGAGATGTTGAATTCAGCACCGCTGGCAGCATCAACAACAGGATAGTATTTCGTGGAATCAAGTCCCCGTTCGCACTCAGGGATCGAGTGCTTCAGATTCAGCGAAAGCGCAAAAAAAGTAGAAAACAACGTTAAGATGATGTGAATGCGTATGATGTGCCAACCTTGCCTCCCATTCTGACCCGGCGTTTTTACACAGTCTGGGCCAAAATCAGCCCTTCATCTAACCAGCACTTTCCATAATCACAAGCTAAGCGTGAACGCCCGCCACTGCGCCAAGAATGGCAATCAGACTCAGGATTGAAAGAATCCATAGCATCCGATGAATCAGCCTGAATGTATTCCCCGGATTTTGGCTTGCCCTGTCACGTAACTTGCGGCTGAGGAAAAACGGCTCAATCACAAAAAGTACCAGCGTAAACACAAGCCAGATGAAGGTCATCAGATGCACCCACCAGAATGCCGGGTCCAGGTACCTGTCCCAGGCATGCATCCATGTCAGCATGAACATACCGGAGAGCCCCGTGACAAGCGTTACGATTTTGGCCTGAAACTTGAATCGGCCCTCAACAGCGCCAAACAATGCCATGCTTTTTCCTGCCTCCGGCATGCTGCGTAGCGTAGGAAGCAGAACCGTCGTGATGAATGCCACCCCGCCGATCCACAAGACTACGCCGATAACATGCAAAACCCGTGCAGCTACGAAGAAATTCTCGCTATCCATGACATGCTCCGTTT
>BTQQ01000059.1:0-10397 GCA_036985955.1 Zetaproteobacteria bacterium
TCATGTTTCAGCCAATCCAGCACTTCCGTAAGACTCGCCGTGGCCAGTGCTATCGTGGTATCGGCGGCGCCATAATACAGGCGAATTTCATCGCCCATGCAGGTCCAGCCGCAGGGAAAAACTACATTGCCGACATCGCCGCTGCGCTCATAGGGCGTCTGCGGCGCCAGCACCCAGGGGCGGCCACGCCGGATCACGCGGGTGGGGTCTTCAAGGTCAAGCAGCGCCAATCCGAGGCGGTAAATATCCTGCCCGGCAATACGCCGTACGCCATGGTAAAGCAGCAGCCAGCCTTCGGATGTCGCGATCGGCGGCGGCCCAATGCCGATCTTGGCCGCATCCCACCAGCCCGGGCCGCGGGCGGCCATGATCTGCCGGTGACTACCCCAGTGCACCAAATCCGGTGAAAAAGCGATCCAGATATTCGCCGCAACGCCGGGCATGGCGGGCACCGGCCGGTGAAGCATGGCGTAGCGACCGTCAAAACGCACGGGGAATAAAGCAGCATCCTTGTTGTCCGGCGCCAGCACCGGCCCCAGCCGGTCAAAGGCGTTAAAATCAGTTGTTGTCGCCAGCGAGACCAGCGCGCCCCGATCCGAATACGCCGTATAAGCCATCACCCAGTTTCCGGCATCCGCTATCCAGGTCAGCCTCGGATCTTCCACCCCCCATGCTTCCTCGGGATGACCTGCCGCATCCGGGCTGAATACCGGTTTGCCATCCATCCGCCAGTCGCCGATGCCGTCCGCGCTACGCGCGATTGAAAAATGCGAGCGGCCGCAGCGATCCTCAACGCGCAGCATAAGCAGCGTTCCATCATCCAGCAGCGCCGCACCCGCATTGAATACCGAATTCACCGGCCAGGGGATATCTCTAGCCGACAGGATGGGGCCGCCATCATGCCGGTGAAACAGTTCATCCTGCATCAGAATTCCATGGGGAGTTCCGGTTTTTCTCCCGTTTGCTTCGCCTCGCGCGCCAGAGCATAGGCCTCATTGTATTGCTCGGCGACCACGTCCCATGACACAACATCATCCAGGTAACGCTTGAGATTGTCACCAAGCTTCATGCGCAACTTTTCGGAACATGCCAGCCGGATTGTTTTTTCTTTCAGCATCTGTTTGGTGGTAAACAACAGGCCACCGTTGGATTCCAGCGTTTGCGAAGTCAACCCCTCCATCGGCGACGAGGTAATATAAGGTTTATTCAGTGCAATAATACGAGCCAGAGTGCCGGACTGGGTCTCGTCCAGTGATGGCAACACGATAAAATCGCACACGGCCATGACCTTGTAATAGATATCCCCTCTCGGTACGAATTCAAAATAATGTGCCAGACCTTCGCCTTCGAGCATCTCCACGCCGCTTTTATAGAGATCGTAGTCTCCTTTATGGGCAGGATCACGCATGGCGCCCGCAGCCAGCAAATCCCATTCCTCGCCAGTCTGCTGCTTAATCTCCTGATAGATATCCTTCCACATGGAGATGAGAATATCCCAGCGCTTATTGGACTGAATCCAGCCGACCAAACCGACCAGATGGGGCCCCAGAGTAGCAATCTTGTCCAGACCCAGTTCAGCACGCAGCTTCGGAATATCCTCCACCGACCAGCGCCGGTCGGGGCGGGCGCCATGCGGAATCACCATCACATTTTTCGGCGTCTCCCAGCCGAAACCGCTCATCGTCCAGTCGAGTCGCCATTTCTGGTAATCGCACTTGAACAACACCACATCGGTGCGTTTGCACATTTGATAAACAAAATTGGCCTCAAACTCATTCATACGCCCATGAACCGTATGCGGCTCGACGATGACCGGATAGCCGGATATCGCCCCCAGCAGGGCAAGGAATCCAACATTCCCATCACCCTTACCGCGATCATCATGATATTCATACAGACCATATTCGTGTTCAATATGTACGGCGTACGGGTCAAGCGCCTCAATCTTCCTGACCACCGGCTTCCACCAGTCCGGCCGCGTCATGTCAATCAGGGGAAAGACGCCGTCACCCGCGCCGTCCGTATGGCTGATAACAAGCACATCACGACCCGGATTGTGCTTTTGGATAAATTCACGCGCCTCTTCGGCAAAGGTGGCAATACCGCACAGTCGCGGCGGCCAACTGGAGATCATAACGATTGGTTTCATTGCGATTTCTCCTTATAAAAACAGTGCTGAGGACTGAGTAAATCCGACTCATTCCTCATGGCGAATCAAGAAACTCCCAATTCTCCATTCCTAATTCCTGGTGTCATCCACAAGCAACTCTTCGATACTCAGGTGGGCCAGAGTATAACTGATCAGGCTTTCCGCGCCCTGATTGGCGTTAACGCCATCGGGCATGAGGCCATCGAAGCACCCTTTGGAAACGAAGTCAAACAAAGCGGCATGGCCGTCATTTTCGCCCAGAAACCAGTTGAAGGCCTTGCGCTTGAGCTCCAGGTAACGGCTATCATCCGTAGCATCAAAGGCCGCGCGCAGCATGCGCACCATGGAAGCGGCATCAATGGCCTGTTGATCAAATTGCGCCTTTTTTCCGCCTCTCGGATACCAGCCCTGGCAACCCACGAAGGAAAAATGATCATCGACATATGTCGTGGAAACAAGAAACTGGCAGGCATCCGCGGCCGTTTCCCGATACATATCGTTTTTCAATGCAACCGAGGCTGCGAACAGGGCATGCGGCAAAACGGCATTATCATACGTCAGGCAATCCTCGAACCATCTCCAACCGGGTGTGGCGGTGGCTTGAAAGGCCTGCATAATTTCACCCGCCGCCGCCTCCATTTCATGGCGCATATCCGGATCATCAGTGAATCTCCTGAGATAATCAGCAAGTCCCAGAATTTCATAGGCGCGTCCACGCAGACTAAAAGAACCCGCCGCCACGGCATCCTTGAAGAGGGTGCGCGCAAGTTGCGCCAGCGATGGTCTGGGCGGCCATGCAATCAGCGTGCCCAGCGCCTCAATCGTCCTGGCTGTAGCATCCTCAGACTGTACGGGCGCAAGAAATCGGCGATCAAATGACATGAAATTATTGAATGTGCCATCCTCCCTGCGGGCATGCAGCAAAAAGGCGAGATAAACCTCGATCAAACGTAGCGCTACTGCATCCTTGCGCTGCCGATACAGACGCACCATGGCCTCCAGCGCCCGGGCGTTATCGTCAGTGCAATAGCCATGACGGCGATCCGGCACGGCATACACGGCGTGCTGCAACATGCCGGTATCGTCCGTCAAACGCAGAAAATGATCCAGCCGTAACTCCGGCAGGTCCGCAACCGAGATGTGCGTGTCGGGAGCGGCTTTGGTGGTCGGTGCCGATCGGGCCCGGATGAGTGCAACCGGGTCAGGCACATGTGAAGAGAACAAACGCCAGTAGCCTTCCCCCACCCGGGGCCAGGTCATGGCACGGCCAAAATCGAAAGCGCGCCTGCGCATGGCTTCGCAAGCGCCCGGATCATCCAGCAACCTGAGCAACTCCACGGCAATCGCTTTGTTATCCCGAAACGGGACCAGAACGCCCCGTCCATCGGCCAGCAATTCCTCCGCATACCAGTATGGCGTGGAGACCACCGCTTTGCCCAGCCCCAGGGCAAAGGCGAGCGTGCCGCTCGTGATCTGTTCCCGGGACAGGTAAGGCGTCAGATAATAGTCGGCCGCGTTCAGATAGCGATGCAGTTCTTCATCCGTAACGAAACGGTTAATAAACGCCACATGCTCTTCCAGCCCCAGATCCTTCACCAGCCGCCGCAAAGAGAGGCGGTATTCTTCTCCATCCGCTTTTTTCACCTCCGGATGCGTAGCCCCCAGCACAAGATAGAGGATGTCCGGATGCGCGCCAATCACATCCGGCAGGGCCCGGATGGCCCACTCAATACCCTTGTTGCGGCTTAACAGACCAAAAGTAAGAATGATTTTCCGGTCGTGGAATCCCAGATCACGCTTGAAGGGAGTGGAATTTGAAAATGCAAGCGCTGGCAGGCCATGCGGCAGGAACTCAACCTTATCCCCGCCAATGCCATAGATATCCCGCAGCATGGCAATAGCCCGCCTGCTCATCACTATCACCCTGGAGGATGCAGCGGCGACATCCGCGATCACCCGGCGCTGATGCTTATCAGGGTGCTCAAGGATGGTATGCAGCGTGGTGATAACCGGTACATTCAGGCGTTTCAGCAGCAGGGTGATGTAAGCGCCCGCATCGCCGCCAAACAGACCGAATTCATGTTGCAGACTGACCAGATGCACGCCGCTGAAATTGATGTAATCGGCGGCGGCGATGTAGTCCTTCTTGCGATCCTTCCGCACCACGCAGCGGACTTCATCGCTATAATGAAGCGGTTCGGACGCCTCCATGGCGATCACATAGGGTTGCATGCGGCCCTTCGCCGCTTTCCTGGAATGTTCAATCAGATCTGAGGTGAAGGTGGCAATGCCACATCGCCGAGGCAACCAGGAAGAGATAAAGGCGATCTTGATGTGGCGGGAACTATTCACCCGTATGCGCACCCTCCGGCATGCGGGCAACCAAATCCATTTCAATCCTGGCATCCAGAGGCAGTGCCGCCACGGCAACCGTCGCCCGTGCAGGACGATGTTCGCCCAACCAGTCGGCATACAACCGGTTCAGCACGGGGAAATCGCCCATATCCGTCAAATAAATACCTGCCTTGATAATATCGGATGTTGCCGCGCCCGCTTCATGTAATACCGCCGAAAGATTGTGCATCACCTGCACGGCCTGGGATTTCAGGTCATCCCCTGCCAGTTTTCCGGTATCCGGAACCAGTCCAATCTGTCCGGATAGATACAGCACGTTTCCGTGTCTGATCGCCTGACTATAGGGGCCTACCGCCTTGGGCGCCTGATCACTATGAATGGATATTATCGAGCTCATTTTTTGGACCACTCCTTGAATAAATGTAGGTTCTAACTCGAAGAAGACCGTGGAATGCCTTTTCGCATCATGGCTTTGATCGTATGTTTGATTCCATGCCTGGACTTACGTACAACACCGGTTTCCATGCTGCGTTTCACCCTGATGACATCATCCACCCGGCGTATTGCCCGCATGACATTGGCCAGATGGACACGATCAGAAACCTCTACGAGAATGGTCAATGTCGTCACCGCCCCAGCCAGTTGGTGAATGCGCAAATCCTCAATTTCACCACCGGATTTCGCAATCGAACCGGAAACAGCGGACAACATTCCCCTGCGATTCTTGGTCTTAATTTCCAACAATGTCGGGTACAGCTTTCCCGCATCGGGTGTCCACTTTACATCAACCCACGTTTCCTGCTTTCCTTCTCCTGCATGAGGGCAATCCTGATGATGCACCACCATGCCCTGCCCGTGCTGAAAACAGCCAAGCACAAGATCTCCCGGCAAGGGCCGGCAACATTCAGCAGCATGAATCAGGCCATGCTTCGTTCCCTGTATGCTCAGCCCCTTGATATGGTTGTGCTCTGCCACATCCAGCAGCTTGTCCACGGGAATCTCACCCCGGCCAAGACGGGCCTGTAACTCTTCCACATCTCCGCATTTTAGCGATGTTAATATCTTCGACTCCAGCTTAGCCCGTTTACCAAAAATCTCATTCAGAATTCCACGGCCCACACGCACACTGGCTTCCTTCTCCTCACGCCGGAACCACTGCCGTATCGCCTGTCTGGCCCGTGGCGTGCGCACATACTGTAACCACCGCCGGCTGGGTGTCTGCTCGGCATTGGTCAACACTTCGACCTGATCGCCATTATGCAAACGAGTCTGGAAATCAGCCTGCTGACCATTGATACGTACACCAATGCAATGGTTACCTACATCGGTATGGACGGCATAGGCAAAATCCAGCGGCAACGCACCCCGCGGCAACGCAAACAGATCGCCATCCCGGCTGAACACATAGACTTCCTGTACAATCAGATCGAGACGCACAGTTTCCAAAAATTCACCCGGTTGATCACTGTCCTGCAACAACTCAGTCAATTGGTTTAACCATTGGAAATTTCGTTTTGCCTCCTCGCCTGACACACCATCCTTGTACAGCCAATGTGCAGCCACGCCATCTTCAGCGTGCCGGTGCATGTCCTCAGTGCGTATCTGAACTTCCAAACGGAAATTATCGGGTCCGATAATGGAGGTATGCAGAGACTGGTAGCCATTCGGTTTGGGCAGCGCGATATAATCCTTGAATCGTCCCGGTACGGGCCGGTACAGGCTATGAATCACGCCCAGAGTCTGGTAGCAGGTTGGCATATCTTCAACAATGACCCGAAAAGCAACCAGATCATAGATCTCATCGAAATCAAGTTTTTTGCGCTCCATCTTTTGATACAGGCTGTACAAATGTTTCATTCGCCCCTGCACGCGCGCCGAAACGCCCTGGCGGCTTACCGCCTCCTGCAGGATACGCTCCAGCCGCTCACGCGTCTGGTTCAGTCCCTCCAGATGGTCAGCCAGAGAATTGGAAAGCATCTTGTATGATTCGGGGTCAATGTATGAGAAAGCCAGGTCTTCCATTTCCTGACTCAGCCAATGAATACCCAGACGATTGGCCAGCGGCGCATACAACTGCATGGTTTCCTGCGAAATTCCTTCCTGTTTGCGTTCTGGCAAGAACCCCAGCGTACGCATATTGTGCAAGCGGTCAGCAAGCTTCACCAGCAACACACGAATATCCTTGGCCGTGGCCAGAATCATTTTACGGAAATTTTCCGCCTGTTTGTGTTCACTGGATGGAAAATGAATCTTGCCAATCTTCGTAACACCATCCACCAGACGGGCGACATCCTCACCGAAACGAGACTGGATATCCTCCAGCGTCACGCTGGTATCCTCCACCGTATCGTGCAGCAGACCGGTCACAATACTTTTGTCGTCGAGGCGAAGGCTGGCCAGAATATTAGCAACAGCCAGGGGGTGGGATAGATAAGGTTCGCCGGAGCTGCGTTTCTGGTTTGCGTGCGCATGCGCCGCAAAGACATAAGCGCGATTGATCAGGTCAATGTCGGCCCTAGGATCGTGCGACCTGACTTTATCTGTAACCTCAAAGATCCGGCTCACAACTGTTTATGGCCGACAAGACCGCCCGGCAAGGCCGAAGCAGAAAACAGCAGCGCGCGCAGGCTATACTTCTTCATCTCCGGCTGCTTCCGCTGCCATCAGGCGCTGGCGCTCACGCTCATCAAGATCATACACCGCCTCCCATGTGATAAGCCCGTCGCCCAGTTCCTTCAGCGCTTGTACCGCAGGTTTGTGTATTTCTTCATCTTCAACGACGGGCGGCATGCCTTTTAACAACTGGCGTGCCCGGTGTGTTGCCAGCAGCACCATCTCAAAGCGGTTCGGGTAATAACGGATACAATCTTCAACAGTCACGCGTGCCATATTTATCAATACCTCCTGAAAGTATCTCCAATCTTAGCCCGGATTATGCATAAATGCTACCGAGCCCTTGCCTGTTTCTGTCTCTTCATGGTGAAATAGCGGGATGTCTGACCCGATCACTTCCATCATTCATGTCCTGCCCCCTGCCGTAGCCAATCAGATTGCGGCTGGCGAAGTGGTGGAACGTCCGTCCTCCATCGTTAAGGAACTGGTGGAAAACAGTATGGATGCGGGCGCGGCGCATATCCGTGTGCGAATCGGGCAGGCGGGCAAGAAGCTGATTGAAGTGGATGATGATGGTTGTGGCATGTCCGATGCCGATGCGCGGCTTTCGCTCAAGCGCCATGCCACCAGCAAGATCTCGACGGCTGAAGAATTGCATACCATTGCCAGCCATGGTTTTCGCGGCGAGGCGCTGCCTTCCATTGCCGCCGTGAGCCGGTTGGAAATGCATACTGCGCTGAAGGGCGCTTCAGCAGGCACCGAGGTTACCCTGGAAGGCGCATCGGAAGCCAGTTCCCAACCTGCGCCACCCAGACACGGGACGCGGGTGCGTGTTCGTGATCTGTTTTTCAATACCCCCGCACGTCTTCGGTTTCTGCGCACGGATCGCACGGAAGAGGCGGTAATTATGGAAACGCTTCGCGCTCTGGCGTTAGCCAACGGGGAGATTGGTTTGCGGCTGGAATGCGATGGCAGGCAGCGGCTGGATGTGCCCGCCGGGCAAACGCGCGAGGAACGTGTCAGTGCAATCATGGGGACGGAATTCACCGCGAACCAGTATCCCTGTCATCTGGAGCATGACGGCACCCATGTGGATGGCTTCTTCGGCCTGCCAACACATCATCACCGCAATGCCAAACGTATGCATTTTTTTATTAACGGGCGCGTGGTGCATGACAAACAACTCATCTCGGCACTGAAAGCAGGATACCGGGACGTACTGTTCCATGACCGGTTTCCACAGGCTGTCGTATGGATTGAGATGGATCCGGCGGAGGTGGATGTCAACGTCCACCCGGCCAAACGTGAAGTGCGTTTCAGAAAGCCTCAGGATGTGCGCGCGGCAGTCATTGCGTGCGCACGCGCAGCCATTGAGAGAATGGGGCAAACCGTTTCGTCATCACCGGCCCGGCAGGCATTGCAAGCCATGCATACCTCCACCCGGCCGCAATCTCGTCCTGCATCCATGGTGCGTCCCCACACGCCACACCAACATGCTCCGGCTGATACCGCCACGCTACGCAACCTGTTTTCCGCGCCCCATGTTGTTGATGGCGTAGCTGAATCCCCCACTCCTGAATATCGGCTACAGACTGAACAAACACTCAACCTGGGCATGCCGCTGGCGCAGATTCACCGTTGTTATATTCTGGCACAAACGGATGACGGCGTGGTGCTGGTGGACCAGCATGCGGCAGCAGAGCGGATTCGTTACGAAAAATTCAAATGCCAATTACTGCAAGGAACACTGGCCCGGCAAAGCCTGCTCACGCCTGCCATATGGCAACCGGATACGAAAACAAGCGCATGGTTACACGATTATACCGATGAACTGACGCACTTCGGATTTGAGGTTGAGGCAAAAGGTGAGGAACGTTTTGCCATTATCGCCATGCCTGCCATGGTGCGTGATGAAGCACCTGTGGCGCTTGTCTCGGAACTGGTTGAATCCATCATGTGCATCGGAACTGATGCCGAAGGGTATGGACGCATTCTGGAACGCTGGCTGGGCAATCGAGCTTGCAAAAGTTCCATCAAATCAGGGCGCGTTCTGGGGCCGGAAGAACAGGAGGCTCTTCTTCGCAAAATGGAGGAAACACCGAACATCGCCCAGTGCAATCACGGGCGTCCAACCTATGTGAAGTTATCCCTGAGCGAACTGGAACGCCTGTTCGGGCGTAAGGAGTGAGGAACAGTCTGAACACATCGTCTGAACAAGCCCTGCATGCCGTTGCCCTGATGGGGCCGACGGGAACGGGCAAATCTTCTCTGGCTATGCACATCGCGGAAGCGTGTAACAGTGCCATTGTGTGCTGCGATTCCATGCAGATATATCAAGAACTGAATATCGGTACAGCCAAAGCCAGCATTGAAGAACAATCGCGCGTACCGCATTTCATGCTGGATTGTTGCGAGTTGCCTGATTCATTTTCCGCCGCGCGCTGGGCCAAACATGCGGCAACGGCCATTCGAAAGGAAAATCGGGCCGGACGGATTCCGTTGATTGCCGGTGGCACGGGACTGTACCTGAAGGCATTGACCGAAGGTTTCTCCGAAATTCCGCCGGAGCAGGCAGGTGTGCGTGAAAAATTAGAGCATCTCCGCAAAGTACAGGGAACCTCAGGCTTATACCGAATCCTTCAGGAAAAAGATGGGGACATGGCAAAACGCCTTGAACCGGGCGACACCCAACGCATCATGCGCGCCCTGTGTGTGTTCGAAAGCACGGGCAAACCCTTGAGCGCATGGCAGGCACAAGGCGGGACAAGCAAGCCTGAAATTCATTGTCCGGTCTACGTTCTGGACATGCCACGCGACGCCTTGCGTCAGCGTATTGCGTGCAGGTTTCAGGACATGCTGGACGCCGGATGGCTGGAAGAGGTCCAGTGGCTTGATTCATTGCATCTGGCTGGCACGCATCCAGCGATGCGTGCCGTGGGCTACCGCCAATTGCTGGCGCATGTACGTGGGGAGTGTCCGTTGCCGGAAGCCATTGGTGCAGGCATCACGGCCACGCGGCGCTATGCCAAGCGCCAGCGCACATGGTTTACCCATCAAACACCGGATGCGGTGTGGGGTAACGCGGATCAACTTGCACCACGCATCATCGAGGCATTGCAAACATGAGCGGATTATGGGAAACACCACAGGACAGGGACACGGCGATTTCAATCCATCCCGAATTGGTCAGCTTAAAGCGAGGACCGCATGTCTGGCATGCGCGTGCTGAAGAATTCGACCAGTTGGTCATGGCCAGCAATTGTGATTTGCATGATTCCAT
>BTQQ01000060.1:0-9795 GCA_036985955.1 Zetaproteobacteria bacterium
AAATGAGTATTGCCATAAAATGACATCCCCACCTATGGAGGAAACTTAATGTCTACATCAATTGGTATTGGAAATGAACTGAATCGGGTTATTCAGAATGCCATGTCGATTACTTTCACCCAAGGTGAGCTGGCTCAACTCTCACATAGTTCCTTTGAACAGACTGCCACAGCGATTCAGAGTGGGGATGCGGAAGAAATTGAGGTTAACTACCCAATTGGATATACACCCGAGAAAGAACCCATGTTAACGTCCCAAAAATATAATAAAGAAGATTTAATCCAACGCTATAACCATCTGGCTTTCGCCCAAATACCAATGAATGGGATATATCAACTGGTTACTATTGTTGAAGCGATGTTTTCAGATCTTATTCGCCACATTATACTCTTCTATCCAGACAAGCTCAGCGCAAAACGCCAGATATCTTTACAGGATGTGTTAAAAGCTTCAGCAATTGAGGAGCTTCATCTATTAGCGACCAACGCTTTTATCCATGAACTGTCTTATAAGTCTCCAACAGACTTTGCAAAGGAAGCGCAGTCAATTTTATCTGTAAACCTTCTTGAATGCCCTGCCTTCCATAAATATATTGAAATGAAAGCAACGCGTGATGTTCTGATTCATAACATGGGCATAGCTAACGATATCTATGTAGGAAAAGCCGGATCACATGCTCGCGTTCAAGCTGGTCAGGCTATACCCATTACTCAAGTATACGAAGCTTGTTTGCAATTGATCGAGTGGTTAGAAATTGAAATCAACAAGGTTTGGCACAGCAGTGAGTTCGAAGAACGCAGAAAAACACAGACACAAACAAACAAAGAGTCACCGTCTGCTGGGTAAGCAGGCTATTATTCAATATTTACTAATCACTTACTCTAATTCTTCCCATCGCGCATAGGCTGAGGATAGTTCATCCTCCAGTGCAGACAAACGTTGCTGATCGGATTTGAATCCCTCGGGGTCACGGGTGAAATAATCCGGTTCACAGAAGCGCGTTTCAATTTCGGCTTTCTCTGATTCCATTGCTTCAATCTCGCCGGGAAGCGCATCCAGTTCCCGCTGATCCTTGTACGACAGTTTTTCTCTTGTTTTATCTGTTTTTGCTATTCTTTCGTCACTTTTTGTCCGTTTTTCATGTTTTTTTGGATCTTTTTGTTTATTCTGGCGCACTTTCCACGCCTGATAATCCGAATAGCCACCCTCAATCGGCACAATCAGGCCATTGCCCTCAAAGGCCAGCACCCTGGATACGACACGATCCATGAATGCGCGATCATGCGAGACCACAATCACCGTGCCGTCATAGTTGGCCAGCGCCTGCTCAAGCACGGCCAGCGTGCCAATATCCAGATCATTGGTCGGCTCATCCAGCACCAGCAGGTTGGCCGGTTCCAGTAGCAGTTTCGCCAGCATCAGACGTCCGCGCTCTCCACCGGACAATGCTGCCACCCGGCTGTGCAGCCGCTCTTTGTCGAACAGGAAATCCTGCATATAGGAAACAACATGGCGCGGCTCATGGCCGCCGATATGGACATAGTTTCCGCCCTGCGGCAACAGCACATCCCTGATCTTCATCTTCGGGTCCAGCTCCCGCATTTGCGTCAGAAATGCCGGGGCCAGACGCACGCCGTGGCGCACCCGGCCCGCGTCCGGTTTCAATTCACCAAGCAGGATACGCAGTAGCGTCGTCTTGCCGATACCGTTCGGGCCGACCAGCCCGATGCGGTCACCGGCCATGATTTTATGGCAAAAATCGTGCGTAATGACCGTATCGCCAAAGGCGTGAGAAATATCCACAGCCTCAATCAACATCTTGCCGGGCTTGACGCCACTGGCCACACGCAATTCCACATCGCCGCCGCGCAATCGCCGTGCCGCCCGCTGACTGCGCAAATCCTCCAGCGCACGTACGCGTCCTTCGTTGCGCCTTCTCCGTGCCGGTATGCCCTTGCGTATCCAGCGCTCCTCATCGGCCAGCAGCTTGTCGAACTTGCGGTGTTGCGTTGCCTCCATGGCCAGCATTTCGGCCTTCTTTTCCAGATATTCGGCGTAGGTACAGGTAAAATGCGTCAAATGTCCGCGATCCAGCTCGATGATTTCCTCGGCCACAGCGTCGAGGAAGTATCGATCATGGGTGACAAACACCACCGCACCGGGGAAAGTGGCGACAAAATCCTCCAACCATTCGATAGAAGCCACATCGAGATGGTTGGTCGGCTCATCAAGTAGCAACAGATCGGGTTCGGATACGACGGCGCGGGCCAGTGCCACGCGCCTCAACCAGCCGCCGGAAAGCTCACCTGCATCGCGCTCCGCCTCCAGCTTCAACCTTGAAATGGCTGTTTCGATGCGGGCATGGAACTGCCACGCACCGATGCGCTCCAGCTTATCCTGCAAGGCATCCAACCTGTTGAGCATCTGCTGCGACGTGCCCTCATCAAGCGCCTGCAAAGCAGCGTGATAATCCTCCAGCGCTCTGGCCACATCGCCCAGCCCCCCGGCCACCACATGGAATACGCTCTGTCCGGCTTCGAAATGCGGTGCCTGCGGCAGATAGGCGACACGCGTGCCGCCGCGTAGCGTGATCTCACCACCATCATGCTCCATCTGCCCGGTCATGATCTTCAGCAGCGTGGACTTGCCTTCACCATTGCGGCCGATCAGGCCGATGCGTACGCCACGGTTAATGGTCAGGGATACGTCATCGAGCAGTACCTGTGGCCCGAAGGCTTTGGCGATATGATTGAGTGTCATCACCGGCATGGGGCTATACTACCACACCGGAACATCAGTTTTTTCGAGGATGCTCTGAATAAATCCTTTGTCCGGGCTAGCGCTTCTCCACCACCCCGCGCATCGTGGCCTGTAGCTGGCTGCGTGAATACGGCTTGTGCAAAAACCCGGTCAGCCCCTGGGCCCGGAACCGGTCCAGCACGTCCTGTTTGGTAAAACCACTGCAAAGAACCACGGGGACTTCGGCCCGGATGTCATGCAGGGCTATAAAAACCTCTTCACCATCCATGCCCGGCATGCTGAAATCGAGAATCACAGCCACCAGTTCGCCTGCTTTCTCCCTGAAGCGCTCGATCGCCTGCTTCCCATCACTGGCGAAAATCGTTTCAAAGCCCATTTTCTCAAGCATGCGGCAACAGAGCTTTCGCACCAGGTCATCATCATCCACCACCAGCACAAGACCGGAGCCCTTCCAGTCCTCCACCACGGAAGCATGTGTCACCTGCTTTTCTGCCGCCGGAGGCAACAACAAACGGAAGCGGCTGCCCATGCCCGGCTCGCTTTCCACATGGATGGTGCCCTGATGTCCCCGCATAATCCCCAGCCCCGCAGACAAACCCATGCCACGCCCATATTGTTTGGTGGTAAAGAAAGGGTCAAAGATACGCGTCATCATTTCCACATCCATGCCACAGCCGGTATCAGACACTTCGATAAACACGTAGTCCCCCTCCGGTAATGCCTCGTTTGTAAGGCTTTCACCCAGATACTGCCGGTCCGCTCGCATCACGCCGGTCGTCAGGGTAATGACGCCTTCATCTCCCCCTTTCGCCTGACCCTCTCCAATAGCCTCGGATGCATTGAGTATCAGGCCGCTGATAACCTGATGCATCTGCGGCAAATCCACCCTTACCCTGGGAAGTTCAGAGGTGAGATGCAGCTTGACCTGTATGTCTTGATGTATTTTGGTGCTTAACAAACCTGTGATTTCTCTGGCTATATCATTAAGACAAATGCTGCGCAGATTAATCTTCCCCTTGCCGGCAAAAGCCAATAGCTGGGTGCACAGTTCCGCCGCCCGTTTACACGAGTTTTCAATTTGCAGCATATTCCTGGACAGCGTACTGGCCGGTTTGGAATCCATGCGCGTCATTTCCGCATTACCCATGATGACACTGAGCAGGTTGTTGAAGTCATGTGCGATGCCACCGGCTAACACACCCAGACTCTTCAATTTATCGCCGTGCAGGAGCTGCGCTTCAGCCTGCATGCGCCCTTCCTGCGCTTCTCTGCGATCTTCTACTTCTTGCTCAAGCCGCTTGTTCGCAATAATCAGTTTCACCTGCCAATATTCCCGCAGGTACTCAAAAATGCAGGCAATCAACGTATAGAATAGAAATGAAGCGCCAAAATAAATCAATTCGGTAGTGCTATACGGCAAGATGAGAAGACCATTGTATTGCGCAAAAAATACAGCCAGAAGCAGGGCGGCAAACCCACCCACCCACAACCAGCCGAACCGTAACCCGGTAATATAAAAAGCCACGAAGGGGTAGATAAACACCCAGTAGATGCCGGTATTGGCAATGCCACCATCAATCCATAAACCGCCAAAAATGAAAATGGCACCGATCATTACCATGGCTTCAAATAACGGCAGAAGGTGACTTTTCCTTTTTGCCAGACAAATCGGCATCAGAACCAGCCCTACTGCCAACAACAATAGTCCCAGCCAATGGTGGCCCGCAAAATAGTTAACGGGACTGAAAAACAGTGCGGTCGGAATTGCAAGTTTGAGTGTAAACGCCAGTGCTCTCCGACGGTAATCCGCATCCTCACGCAAATACAAATCGTTCCGGGCTCGCATAAATTGCAGCAAATCCCTAAGCATATGCCCTTCACCCTTTCTCATAGCGCCACTTTACCCCTCGGGGCTATGTCTATTCAACTACCATATACCCATCCGCATGCATATGGCCCTGACACCAGAAGCAATATTATTGCCGGAACATCACAAATAAAGTCAGGCGGCAACCTTGACCGGACGAATACGCAGGCCGAAAAGCAAACGTGCCACATCATTAAAATGCCTGACATAATGAATGGTAAGACCCTGCGGCACCGATTCCGGCAGTTCCTCGACATCCACCTGATTGGCAGCGGGAAGAATTACCTCTGAAATACCGAGGCGTTTGGCCGCCAGTAACTTTTCACGTTCACCGCCAATGGGCAACACATCGCCGGTCAGCGTCATCTCCCCGGTCATGGCCATCGGTAACGGCACTTTACCCAGGGCCAGCGATAACAAGGCGGTGGCCATGGTAATGCCGGCCGAAGGGCCGTCCTTCGGCACCGCACCTTCCGGCACATGCAGGTGAACAAAAGCCTTGTCGAAGAAGTCCGGTGGTGCACCGAAGCGGGCAAGATTGGCGGTAACGTAGGAGTATGCAATCTCCGCCGATTCCTGCATCACTTTGCCCAGTTGGCCGGTCAATTTCAGACCCCGTCTGTCATGGTGCGTCACCGTGGCCTCCAGCATAAGCGTGACTCCGCCCATCGCCGTCCATGCCAACCCCGTTGCCAGTCCCACGCCCTGACGGAGATGTTCTCCCCGGAATCGTGGTTTTCCAACATATGTATCCAGATTTCTCGCGCCAATGCTGATGGGTGGAGATATCTCTTCCCGCACGAGTTTTATAGCCGCCTTGCGCTGAATCTTTTTCAGCAACCGCTCCAACCGCCGCACTCCCGGCTCACGGGCGTACTCATCCACCAGACGCGTCAATGCCGTCCGGCCAAGCTTGATGTCACTTCCCTTAAGGCCGTTTTCCTCAAGTAGCCGCGGCCAAAGATGCTTGCGTGCAATCTCCATTTTCTCCGGCGCGATATACCCGGCCAGATGGATAATTTCCGCCCGGTCCAGTAATGGTTTGGGAACCGTATCCAATTGATTGGCAGTCAACAGGAACAGCACGCGGGAAAGATCGAAACGCACGTCCAGATAATGATCGAGGAAATCGCTGTTCTGCTCGGGATCCAGCACTTCCAGCAACGCGGAAGATGGATCGCCGCGAAAATCCGAGCCGATTTTATCCACTTCATCCATCATAATCACCGGATTGGCGGCCTTGACCTGTTTCAGCGCCTGAACGATCTTGCCCGGCATGGCACCGATATAGGTGCGGCGATGCCCTTTTATCTCCGCCTCGTCACGCATGCCACCCACCGAAAAACGGTAAAAGGGGCGGTTCACCGCCTCGGCGATGGCACGGCCAATGCTGGTTTTCCCCACTCCCGGCGGACCAACGAACAAGATGATGGAGCCGCCCACCTCCTTTTTGCGCACACCTACGGCAATAAATTCCAGTATGCGATCCTTAACATCTTCCAGGCCGGAATGATGACGGTTCAAGGCGCGGGATGCCGACTTCAGATTCAGACGGTCCTTACCGAATTTGCCCCACGGCAGTGCCGTCAACCAGTCGAGATAATTGCGTGATACGCCATACTCGGGAGAGGAAGGATCCAGCATCGAAAGCTTGCGCATTTCCTCGTCAAAAACGTCTCTGGCTTCGTCCGAAAAAGTGAGTTTCCCGGCGCGCTTCTCCAGCCGTTTGATTTCCTGATCGCGCGGGTCTTCCTCCATACCCAGCTCACGCTGGATTTCGTGCAATTGCTCATTGAGAAAGAACTTCCGCTGCTGCTCCGAGATACGTTCGTCGATATTGCTACGGATGCGACTCTGAATCTTGCTGACATTGAGTTCGCGGTTGAGCAAACTCATCACCTTTTTCATGCGATCGAAGATGGGGTAGGTCTCAAGCACATCCTGCAATTCCTCCCGCCCCGCCGTCGTCATACTGGCGGCAAAATCCGCGAGACGGTTGGGATCATCCAGCCCGAAACGGGATAAAAACAGTCGTAATTCCTCTTCATACAGGGGATTGTGCTTGAGCAATTCTTTAATGGTATTGACAATAGCCACGGTATAGGCGCGCAGCTCTACATTATCCTCGTAGCTGGTTTCCACCTGATATTTCACCCGCACCCGAATATGCGGCGGGCCAGCGGAGAATTCCTGCACGCGGAACCGCTCCATACATTCGATGATGACATGCAGTCCGTGGCCGGCCACCTCCACGGCCTTGACCATTTTGGCGGCGACGCCAACTTCGTGCAGATTCTCGGTGGCGAATGGCGCCTCTTCGTCACGCACCAGAATCAGGCCAATATATTGCTCGTCGGCATTGGCGATCTCATGAAAGACCTTGATCATCTCTTCGCCCTCGTACACCAGGGGTACGATGAGTCCAGGGAACAGCGGACGGTTGGATAACGGCAGAATGCTCAAAAACGGCGGCAACATCTCGCGGGCCACCACCAGAGCGGAACCGCCGCTTGCTGACGTCTCGCTGTCAATAGTGCCCGGTTCTACAATATCGGGATCATGAATTTCATCTGTCATTCATATTATATAATGGAGTATTGCCTATAGTTCAAGGGCTTAAAAAATAATTCGGTCCGGACATCAAACGAATATTGCTTTTACGGAGGAACACATGCGCTCATTCAAAGGACTGTTTTTGCTGATTATGACCAACCTGCTGGTCTTTCTGACGCTGATTATTTCCGGCAACATCCTGATCAATTTCGTGCTGCCGATGTTTGGCATCGACATGCGTGGAAACTTTGCCAGCTATCAGTTCGCCTGGGCCATGGTATTCGGTTTCGGCGGCGCCTTTATTTCTCTGCTGATGTCCAAGCCGATGGTCAAACGAATGTATCGCATGCAACAGGTTACCCAGCCATCCACACCAAAGGAACGGCTGGTTTACGAAACAATTCAGGAATTGGCGCGCCGGGATCAACTGAAGATGCCGGAAGTATGGGTCTATCTGGATGACGCTCCCAATGCTTTCGCCACCGGACCGGGCCGCAATCGTTCCATGGTCGCCGTGTCTTCAGGGCTGGTGAACAATCTCTCCGACGACGAAGTCAAATCCGTGCTGGCGCACGAAATGGGACATGTGGCCAATGGTGATATGGTTGCCACCACGCTGCTCCAGGGTCTGATGAACACCTTTGTCTATTTTCTGGCCGGCATGATTGCGCGCCTGGTTGCCAGCGCCACTTCCCGTAATGGCGAACCGAACTTCATGATTTATTTCGTTGTGAACATCGTGCTACAGATTCTGTTCTCTATTCTCGCCATGATCGTGGTGATGTGGCATTCACGCCGTCGCGAATTTCGCGCTGATGCGCATGCCGCCCAAGCCTATGGCGCGGAACCGATGATTCGCGCATTGCAGAAAATTGATGCTATAGCGCGGCAGACTCAGCCGGTCGAGGAAAAATCATCTCCCACGCTGGCACCGAAGGATGCACTGGCTACGCTCAAGATTCACGGGGGAAAATCGGGTGGTATTTCCAGTCTGTTTGCCAGTCATCCGCCAATTGAGGCACGTATTGCCGCACTCAGAGGCTTATCCCGCAAATCATAAAAACTGTGCGGTATGCTTGCTCATACTCCGCAAGGGCTTGGCGGGCGGGCATTAATCCGTCTATGATGACAGGCGATGGACAAACACCAGACCGCTGCCATGTTGGTTATCGGCAATGAAATCCTTTCAGGCCGTACGCGCGAGGCCAATGCCTGGCTGACTGCACAGAAGCTCTTTGATTGCGGCTGCAGACTGGCTGAAATTGCTATCGTTCCGGATAACCAACACACCATAGTCGAGTCACTGAACAAGCTGCGGAACAGCTATGATGCGGTGATTACCAGCGGTGGCATCGGCCCAACGCATGACGACATCACCATGGATTCCGTGGCCAAGGCCTTCGGCGTTCCCCTGAAGGAACACCGCTACATCGTGCAGGCGATGGCCGAGCACTACGGAAAGAACGGTATGAACGAAGGACGACGACGTATGTCGCGCGTTCCGGAAGGGGCCAGATTGATACGCTGTGGGAAGACGATTGCACCAGGGGTGCATATCGGCAACGTGTATGTGCTGGCCGGCGTGCCGGACATTTTTGCCTCACAGCTGGACGTGATTCTGGACAATTTCGGCGGTCAGGGGTTTGAACGGCGGGAGATCGAGATTGCCCTGCCGGAAAGCAGCTTTGCGCTACAACTGGAAGAGATTCAGCGGCAGTTCTCCGAGGTCGAAATTGGCTCCTATCCGAGCCGCTGCGGCAACCACCCCTACGGCAAAATTTGCCTGAGCGGACAGAACAACGCACAGCTCATCGCAGCTGAAAAGCGGGTGAAGGCCATGCTCACATCCCTGGATCGTCCACCGAAGAAAGATTCAACCGCAAAATAACAGGTCAATTCAGTCCCGACAGACAATGGGTGGCAAGTTCCGGATCATCCGCATCTAGAATGGCACTGATCACGGCGACACCGAAGCCTGCAAGCTCTTTGCGATTCTCCAGACTAATGCCGCCCAGGGCGATAACGGGTAGCCCCGCATTTCTTGCAATCTTCATGAACCTGTTCACACCGAGCGGCAACGCTTGCGGATGACTTGCAGTGGAAAACACCGGTGACAGCAATGCAAAATCCGCTCCGTAATGCATCGCCCGCTCCAGTTCTTCGGTACTGTGACACGATGCCGAAATGGTCATTCCCTCATGGTTCAACCATTTTCGCATGGCTGGAATCTCCTCCATATCCATAGCAGCAACATGCACGCCATCTGCTCCCACGGCCCGTGCAACATCGGCCTGACTATGCACAATCAGTAATGCGTTATGCGTCATTGTCATCGCCCTTAATCGCGAACAAAAAACCAGTAGATGGGCACTGTCCATTTGTTTCTCGCGCACCAGTACGGCATCTATGCCACCACATAAGGATGCTTCTACGGCCTCAAAGAACCGTTCGTATTCCATGCGTGAGGAATCTGTAATCAAGATGAGTTTGGGGACCGGCAAGAAAGGCTAACCTTTTATGGTAGCTGCTTAGCAGGATCGATGTAACTGCTCGGGTTGCACCTTATTTGTTCGGGAACAAGGAACCCACGCGCAGTTTGCTCCTGCAAATGAGCA
>BTQQ01000061.1:0-9459 GCA_036985955.1 Zetaproteobacteria bacterium
TGGCGGCGCATGGCCGGGATATGCCCGCGACAGGATTTTCCTGTGATTTATGGGCGTGGCTGGATGCGGGTCAGTCATGAATTCCACAAGAGGATGAAATGGCAAATATAGTTGCAATCGGGATTCAGTGGGGCGATGAAGGCAAGGGCAAGATTGTCGATCTGCTGGCCCCCGAAGTGGATGTGGTTGCGCGTTTTCAGGGCGGCCCCAATGCCGGGCATACGCTGGTCATCGGTGACAAAAAGACGGTGTTGCATCTGGTCCCGTCCGGAATTCTGCACGACAATACCCTGTGCCTGATCGGCAATGGTACGGTGGTAGCTCCGGAAACAATTGTCGAGGAGATGAATACCCTGATTCAGGCGGGAATTCCGGTTGCGCAGCGGCTTAAAATTTCCGACCGATGCCAGTTGATCCTTCCTTATCACCGGGCGCTGGATGCAGCGCGCGAAATAGCCAAGGGCAAGGCGAAAATCGGCACCACAGGGCGGGGGATTGGTCCCGCTTACGAAGATAAAACCGCACGGCGAGGTATCCGTCTGATTGATCTGACGTCAAGCGGTCTGGATGCCAAAATCAGCGAGAATCTGGAATGGACGAATTTCCTGCTGACCGAATATTTCAAAGCGGATGCAGTCAGCCGCACGGATGTGGATGAAGTGCTCGATCTGGCGCGGGAGCGCTTGCTGCCGCTGATGGCCGATGTTTCACTCATTTTGCAAGAACGCCACAAGGCCGGAGATTCCATGCTGTTTGAGGGTGCGCAGGGCACCATGCTGGATGTGGATTTTGGCACCTATCCGTTTGTGACATCATCGAATACGGTTTCCGGCGCGGCCATGGCGGGGCTTGGTATTGGCCCGGCCATGATCGACGAGGTGCTGGGCATCTGTAAGGCCTATACCACGAGGGTCGGGGCAGGGCCATTTCCGACTGAACTCTACAATGCCGAAGGCATGAATGATGCTGCGGGCAAACATCTGGCAGAGAAGGGGCAGGAATTCGGTGCGACCACGGGACGCCCGCGCCGTACAGGGTGGTTCGATGCCGTGGTGGTGCGCCATGCCGTGCGCGTGGCAGGCGTCACGGGACTCGCGGTGACCAAACTGGATGTGCTTGATGGCTTGTCCGAAGTGAAGCTGTGCGTGGCCTATGAACACAACGGCGAGCGCTTGCAGTCGATTCCGGCGGATGCGGGAATGCTGGATGAATGCACACCTGTATACGAAACACTGCCCGGCTGGTCCGGGAATACCTTTGGTTTAAAGGATATGGCGCAGCTACCGAAAAATGCCAAAGCTCTGCTGGACCGCATTGAGGAAGTGTGCGGTTGCCCGGTGAAGATGTTGTCCACCGGTCCGGATCGGGAGCATATCTGCCGTTTGTAACCCGGATGGAAAGCTACGGTTTCTGGCTTAAGTCCGCATGAAGTTCTAATCTGGCCTTCTCCGAGAGAGGAGGAGGTTCGATGATTTGCTACCTTCAGCGCATGGCGCGATACAATCAGTGGGTGAACCGGCGGTTGCTTGATAAGGTGCAATTGCTGCCTGCTGCCGGGATTGCCAAAGATCGCGGTGCGTTTTTCGGCTCGATTCTCGGCTCCCTCAATCATATTCTGGTGGCGGACATGTTCTGGCTGCGCCGCTTTTCTTCTTCCAAAGCCTGCAAGGATATTTTGGCCCCTATGCATGATATGACCATGCCATCCAGCCTTCGTGATGTCTTGTTTAATGATGTTCAGACTCTCAGGGTAAAACGGGAAGAAATGGATGGTTTGATTCTGGGTTTCAGCGAAACATGGGATGACGAGATGTTGGCCTCACCCGTTCGTTACCGGAATATGGCTGGGGAAAAACACGAGCAACCGCTGGGCGCGTTGCTGCAACATCTGTTTAATCACCAAACCCATCATCGCGGACAGGTTACTACCCTGCTCTTTCAGGCAGGAGTTGATCCCGAAGCCACTGATTTGTTGGTGATGATGATGGAAGAAAATTAAGTAATGTGTCCCCCGGATTTCCGAACTCATATGTGTTGACCGGATAAGAGAAAAGGATATGTCAAAGTCAGTAAAGATAGTCCAAGCGATAAGAAAAATGGTTGAAGACTTTCCGCCAGGAACTGATTCTGCGAAGGTTTATCACAAGTTCACTGAGGATTATTATCTTAACCAATTTCAGATGATTAGAAGGTATATCCCTTTTCATAAGAATAACCAGAGTTCTTCCTGCATCTTGTTTTTATACGCTGGGTGTTTGCGATTTGATAGGTTTATAGCGCCTTCACCTTTTATTATTTCTCCAGAAACAGCCATTAATTTTAATCAATTTCTTGATGTTCTAATGCTTATTGAAGGAGAGGAGACAAACAATACAGCTCAGTTTCAAGTACATCGATTATGTAGCGAATTGTTTTCATGTATAGATGGGGTGCCATTTGAACACGCAGACAATGCTTGTATAGATAAAATTTTCGATTTACTTAATAAAATAGAGCGTCCGTCTCACCCTTCAAAGACAGAGGAGTTTGAGAAGTCATTCAGTGACTTGAGAAGGCTAATTGAATCGATCAAAAGTGGAGAATTAAGAACGGTATATAAAACAAGGGTTCCATATGTTTTACATTCTTCTGTGCTAAATCTATCTGCGTCTTGGAAGCAACTGCCATTAAGAATGAAGCTCATTCCATCATTTACTAATTCTATTGGTGCATCTCTTGTTAATACAAATTCAGCCTTATTGCCTGTTGGTTCATCCCGTTGGCAAAGTGGTGTTACTGAAATAGAACTTTCATTTTCTGGCTTTATAGATGGCGCATTATTCTCCGAAACTCTTCAGGCAACAGAAGGGCATGCTCATCCAGAAGAAGGTTGGCCTAAATGTTTTGCCATAGCATTTGAGATTATTAATGAAATATCTTGGAAAATCCGTGAGATTGATGGTGGTGAACAGCAATGGATTCCTGCGCCAAGAGATTTAGGCTTTATGGACACAAAGATAGTAGTCTCTGAAGGTGTAGAGTTATTCCATATTGTTAAAGACCCGCCATCGAATCTAATGAGGGTTTTTACTCCTGTAGAAGAAGAACTCGACATTGAGCTAGGAGAGTTGTTGCCACTGAACTGGTCGAATAAAGCTAGGTTGTTGTGTACAATGTATTTAGACCTTGGGGATAGTAATGAATCGATATTTTGGTTAAATGTTGCTACTGAAGCTTTGATCAAGGAGCGAATCCAAAAAATTTCAGATGAAATCTCTGAACCTGATCTAAAAGATAAATTGAGTAGTCCAAAAGCATTTTGGGGCGATGCAGAGGAAATTTTAGTCAAACAGTTCCCTGAAATGGCTGGAAGGGTCAAATGGCCTGAGGCACAGATTCATATTAGTGTTTTCGGGAAAATTAAATATTTGTACAAGTTGGTTGATATGAAAACTTCGGTAAAAGAAGTGTTAAGCCATTATGGGTTAATTCAATCTCATAGAAATGATTTGTTCCATGGAGTATCAGGAGTGAGGGTTCCTGTAGGGGTAGTTCAGGATGCAATGGCCAGCTTTGATTGGATAGATAAAAATATGGTGCTGGAGAATGAAGAGGTTCCTTAAATCATCATTGCTAGGGTGCTAAGCTCTCCAGAAGCACGGGAGGTCAGGTATTCAGATGCCTGAGTAATTCCGTGGACGTGTTAATTCAAAATCGAAGGAATCGGAGGTGGGTAAGGCTACGCATATGCGAAACGAGGTATAATTTTTCAATAGCATGGATGGGAAGATTGGGTCTTTTTCATCTTATGCTGCGAGCCGGTCGGAGTGCAGAGCTTCCAAAGCAAGTCGCGGTTTGGCATCAACAATGCGCAGAAGTGCTCTTGCCGGCCCGGTCGGTCGCCTGCGACCCTGTTCCCAATTTCTGAGGGTTGCCGGGCTCACGCCCAACAGAATCGCGAACTGGGATTGCGACAAGCCGGTTTTGGCTCGTACTTCCTGCACGTCCACATCCTCGAATTCAAAGCTGCGCGAGGCCTTTTTTACGCCACGCCGAATCTGACCGGCTTCTCGAATACTGTCGCTCAGTTCCTGAAACAGTGTGTCATCCATTCTTAAACTCCTTCATCACTCATCAACGCAGTGATTTGACGAGTAAACACGGATGTTTCAATGATCACCATGGCTTAATCATACGCCAATGGCGTACACCATGCAAGACGGAGTGATTGGATTCGGCATGTGAATGATGGAGAAAAAAGAAAGGCCTGCCGGGGAGGGGGAGGCAGGCCTTTGGAGGATACTTTGTCGTTACACTGGCGTTATAGCCTATAATGAACTGAGCCCTTTCGAAAAGGTGGGCGCCGCATCCTGACATCAGGTATCCCAATTCAGGGATTCACACAATCCGGATAGACAAGCTCCCGTTCAGTACGCATAGGCCCAGACTTATAAGCCACAACGCCAGTGTAACAATCTGTACTACTTTATATCGCGGTCAGAAAGCCAAACTTTAGTTTTCCGACCACAATAACTATAAGCAAATAGGATGCCAGAAGTGGCTGGAGCCATGCTTAAGAACCTTCTCCGACCTTGATGTGATGCGTATTGCCGCAATAGCGGCAGGAGAGGGTGATGCGGCCTGTTTCATCTTCCAGCCCCTGCAATGATTCGGCTGGCATGGCAGCCAGGGTCTTGGCCATATCTTCCGGATTGCATGCGCAGTGGTAGGTATACTCATCCTTTTCCACAATCTTCGGTTGCATGGATTCAAAAGCGGTGAGTATGTCCGCTGGTTCTTTTTCAAGATCGTGGTCGGATATCTTTGCCAGACATTCCATGGCTTCAAACCAGCGCGCATCATCGCATCCGGGCATGGCCTCCAGTAACAGTCCCAGATCGTTGTGCAGCACGATATCCGCTCGCACCTGAACGGATTGCGTTAAATATTGTATCAATACGTCAGCCAGATAGTCCGATTGTGCCTGAACAGTGGAAACATAGGGTTGACCAAAACCCGGGTCACGTACCGTGGAGCACTGAATTTGCTTGCCCAGCAGTGCCAAAGATGATTTTTTTCCTGAACGGGTTGTTGTTTCATCGCGCCATTGTATGTATCCACGCACTGCTCCATTGCGTGATTCGGCCAGCACCCTGGAAACGGGCCCGGTCTCACCATCCAGTTGCAGAACTTGCCGCACGCCGCCCTTGCTAATGCTGAGCAGCAGGATGGATGCAATCAGGCTTTGACCCAGCAATTGTCCAGGAGAACCAGTATCAGCGTCCGGCAGCCCGTGAATACGACATGCCTCGGCCTGAATATGCGTAGCCTTGATGATGGCGCCGCGCGTATGTGTGCGGGGCAGGAGAAAACGGATTAGTTGATCTGTTGAAGTTTCGTGAGCCATGCCTGAACCTCGGGCAACGAGCAAAAACAGCGGGTAGCACCAGCGTCGCGCAACTCTTCTTCGTTGAATGAATGCGTGATACCAACCGGCGTGCTTCCACCTTGCTTGGCTGCTTTCATGTCCGCTGTGCCATCACCGACCATGATGGTGTCAGCCGGAGGCAGATGCAGTGCATCGCATGCCAGATGAATGGTGTGAGGGTCCGGCTTTTGTTTGCGCCCATCCAGCATACCAATCACAGTGCCAATTTTGTCAGTCCACCCCAGATATTCGATTTGTTTGTCGGCGCGTATCTGACTTTTACTGGTAACAATGGCGCTGGCAATGCCTTGTTCCATCAACCAGTCCAGCAACGTTTCCGCGCCTGTCATTGGTTTGATCTCGAACAGGTGCTGGTCGTGATATTCAAGAAAACGCTTTGCGGCAGTCTCTCTTTCATCACCGAACAGGGAAATCATGCTGCATTCGCCACGACCGGTATGGCGTTTGACATCCTTGTCACTCATTTGTGGCAGCCCGAAATCCTTCAGCGTCTGATTTAATGCGGTGATGATGGGTTTGAAGGCATCCACCAGGGTGCCATCCATATCCAGCAGTACGGCTTTGACCTGCATTATGACTGGCGCAGGTTATCCATAGCTTGCAACATCAGTGCGCGCAATTGAGTGGCGACGGGGCCGGGCGCACCGCTTGCGACCGGTGAACCACCCATGCGGCATACCGGTAATACCGCATTGGTCGTGCTGGTCAGCATACATTCGGACAGGTTTGCTTCCGCAAGCCTCCATGGACGTTCGGCAACCTCGATTCCTGCATCCTATGCGATGCGGATGAGCATGCGGCGTGTGATCCCGCCCAGCACCTGATGATCCAGCGGATGGGTGACGAGTGCACCGTCAATGACGGCGAATATATTGGTCGAACACCCCTCCAGCACATGGTCGTCCTCATCCAGCCAGAATGCCTCATCCGCACCTTGCCGGTGCGCTTCCTGTTTGCCCATCACACTGGCCAGAAGGGCGATGGATTTGATGTCGCAGCGTTTCCAGCGGAAATCGCGCAAGGTGATACCACTTGCTCCCTGAGCCAGTTTTTCATCACCCGGTTTGGGCAGTTCGCGCGATGTGATGACGAGTGTGGGATTCAGGGATTCGGATGGCAGATGCGAGCGGGGAGCAGCGCCACGGGTGATCTGGATATAAACCATGGCATCCGCGTATGGATTGCGTTTCCATGTTTCCCTGATGAGTTTTTCCAGTTCGTCCCTTGAACAGGGGAGCGCAATGCCGATGGCCGAACAGGACCGTTTCAGCCGGTCCAGATGCAGATCAAGATCGAGAAAATATCCGCCGATGCAGGCGACGACCTCATAGACACCATCCGCAAACTGAAATCCCCGGTCTTCAACATGAACGGTGGCTGATTCGAGTGGGAGGAAGCGATTGTTAACATAAGCGACGAGGCTCATGGTGCGTCTTCAACATCCTTTTTCGACCACCATAAGCGCAATGAATCCCATTGCCGCCCAATCCATGAAGCCTGTTTCACCGCGCGTCTCGCTTGCATGTTCACCTGCGCCAGCACCTGCGGTTCCTTCTTTTTGTTCGTCATCACTGCCTCGATGACGCCGATATTTTCACCCTGTTTGACGGGTGCAATGAGCGGTGCGGGATAACGCAGACGGAAGGATACCCGCTTTTCATAACCCCTGGGGACGGTAATCCATATAGGGTTGGCGGGGATCAGCCATACATGATTAGCCTTGCCCTGATAAACCTCAACCTGACGGCGAATATCCCGTTCGGCCGGTCGCAGAGTTGAAAAATTTCTGAATCCGAAGGTCAGCAACACCTTGGTCTGGCTGGCGCGTTCGGCATCCGAGTTGGCGCCGAATATAGCTGCAACCAGACGGGAACGATCCTTTTCCGCCGAGCCAACCAGGCAATAGCCTGCGTCTTTCGTGTGGCCCGTTTTGATGCCATCCGCCAACGGGTAGCTCCACAACAGCCGATTGCGGTTGGGCTGGGTATGACCTTTATACGTATAGCTTTTCTCCCGGAAAATTTTGTATTGATCCGGAAAGTCACGCCACAGTGCAGCACCCAGAAGCGCCATGTCCATGGCCGAACTGTAGTGGTTTTTAGCCGGGAATCCGGTGGCGTTGACGAAGTGCGTGTGCGTCATACCCAGTTCACTCGCTTTCTGATTCATACGCTCGGCAAAGGCGTCTTCACTTCCGGCGATATGTTCAGCCAGAGCAATGCATGCATCGTTTCCCGAGAGTGTGGCGATACCGTGCAGGAGTTCTTCCACGTTTGGATGCATGCGCGGGTCGAGAAACATGGTGCTGCCGCCAATTTTCCATGCTTTACGGCTGACTGATATGGACTCATCCAGTTTCAGGCGTCCCAGCTTGAGATCCTCGAATGCCAGATACAGCGTCATCATTTTGGTCAGACTGGCCGGAGCAAGTTTCTCATTCTCATTGTGTTTGCCCAAGACCTGGCCGGAATTGGCATCCAGCAACGTCCATGATTTTGCTTTGATGTTGGGACTTTGTGGCCAGGGTATGGCATGAGCCTCTCCCGCTGCCATGAAAAGCAGCCCCGCGAACACCGCAACCATCATGCGCCTTATCATTTCCAGTCCTCCTTGGTATCAGTCAGTTATTCATCGCACTATCGGAAGCGCCGGAGGATGCACGCAAAGGTGGTATGCATGCAACATCATTTTTTCATGCAAGCGTAGCCAGAACCTCATCATGCGTGCGGCAGTGCGTCACAAGATCAAATGCATGATCGACGGAAAGAACCATGGATTCACGTAGGGATGCAAGCAATGGCGCCCATGTATCACCATAAAGGATGAGCGGGCGCGGTTCCAGCACGCCAATAGCCACCAAATCCCAACTCATGGCCAGTTCGGCCAGCGTGCCCAAACCTCCGGGAAGTACCAGCCATGCATCGGTTTGCTCAATCAGTATTTGCATACGCTCGAAGAAATTTCTGGCACGTACTTCTTCACTCAGATGATTGCCCGGCGGGGTGGGGAAACGTTCCAGGGTGATGCCGCGTACATGGCCGCCGCCAGCACGAATCCCCCGGCAGATGGCTGCCATCATACCCTGATGCCCACCGGTGACTGCATCCCAGCCTGCATGCCCCAACCGCTTTCCGAGGTTTAACACATCGTCAAAGATTGGATCGCTCTCCGGCAAGCGGGATGAGCCGAAGGCGGTAATGCGGCGGCGTTTCATGTTAGTGTTAACAGACTCTGACCTGAGATGATTATTCAATGACCACCACGGCATTGCCATAGCCCTGTTGTTGCAGTGATAACACGGTGTGTTCGATGGCTTGCACATCAGAGAATGGGCCGATACGCACCCGGTAGAGGGTTTGCATGGAACGCATGAAGGGTTGAACCCGAATGGATGGATATTGCGCTGATAATGATGTTTTGAGTTTGGATGCATTGTCAGGCCGGGCAAAAGCGCCCAGTTGTACATACATACCTGCAATCGGTGGCGCCGGTTGTTTGGGAAGCGGATGCGCAGTTGCGGATGATGGAGATGGCGTGTGTTTGACAACTGTCCGGGTGGGTCGGGGCGGCACGGATGGAGATGCAGTGTCCAACGATTGTACCCGTACGCGGGCGGTGCCCTGTCCGGTATAACCGAGGACGTTGGCGGCAGCATAGGAGAGGTCAATCAGCCTGCTTTTGACGAAGGGGCCACGGTCGTTGACGCGCACCACTACCGATCGGCCATTTTCCAGATTGGTGACGCGCATCAATGAAGGCAGTGGCAGGGTTTTATGCGCGGCGGATAGTGCATGCATGTCATAACGTTCGCCGTTGGCCGTGGGTTTGCCGTGGAAATCACGTCCATACCATGAGGCAATGCCGGTTTGGTCATAGCCGCTGGCCGTGGACAGGGGATAATAGGTGCGGCCGCCCACCCGATAAGGTTTGCCGGTTTTGTAATGGCCACCCTTGCCGTTTGCAAGCGGTGCGTGCCGTCCCGAGGACAAAGGAATCGGGGTAGAAAGAGTTACACCGGGTAACGGCGAATA
>BTQQ01000062.1:0-9406 GCA_036985955.1 Zetaproteobacteria bacterium
TATTCGACCATGTGGTGAGCCGTGTGCTGGGGCTGACAGGCGGCTTCCTGCTTTCTCTCCCCTGGTTTAACCTTGGGCCGCTTGGTCAGGGTATCAAGATTGCGCTGGCGTCACTGCTGTTGACATATGCCGTGATGCCGGTGGTGATCCGTTTGGCCAGGCGCATGGGTGCGGTGGATCATCCGGATGCGCGGCGGGTTCATCGGGAGCCGACCCCCAGAATCGGTGGGCTGGCGGTATTCGTCTCCGTGAATATGACACTATTCCTGAATTTCAATTATTCCCTGGCGTTGAAGGGCGTGTGCATTTCAGCCATTCTTGTTGCCCTGTTATCCTTGTGGGACGATGTGCGCGAGTTGCCGGCAGCCGTCAAACTGGCCGGGCAACTGGCGGCGCTGCTTGTGTTGGCCGCATTCGGCGTGCATGTGGAGTTCGCACCGGATGTGTGGTGGGGAGACTTGGCTGAATATGCCGTGACTGCGCTGTGGGTAATTGGTATTACCAATGCTTTCAATTTTCTGGACGGAATCAACGGTCTGGCTGCTTCGCTCGCGGTTTCGGTTTGCCTGTTGATGGGATTACTGGCATGGAACACCGGCCAGGGGTTTATGTTGCTGCTGTGTCTGGCTGTTGCCGGGGCATCCGCCGGATTCCTGCCGGACAATGCACGGTACAAAAGTCCGGCGCGTGTGTTTCTGGGTGATGTTGGCAGCACCTACCTCGGCTGGATGATGGCCTGTATCGCGGTGATGGGGGATTGGTCGAGCGAGGGTCCAATCAAGGCATATTCAGCCCCAATTCTGATATTTTCAGTGATGATTTTTGACATGATCTACACCACGATTGCACGTATATATCGCGGTGACGTCAGGAGTCTGCATGGCTGGATTGCCTATGTAGGGCGCGACCATTTGCATCATCGTTTAATGTATCTTGGTTTGTCGCAAGGGCAAACCGTGCTGGCTATTGTTGGCTTGTCTTTGATTACGGGACTTGCGGCATTATCGTTGGTGGAAGCAAACCGCATGATTATCTGGTTGCTTCTCGGTCAGAGCGCGGTGATCTATATGTTGCTTAGTTTCATCATGGTATTGGCTGCCCAGCACGTGAAAGAAGGTGGCTAGCCTTTGGGCGAATTATTGCAACGCTGGCAGGGGCTGCGTTCCGAACTTGATGTTGTCCATGTGCATTTACTGGCGGTATCCAAATATGCGCCGGATGAGGCGGTTCGTTGTTTGATGGATGCTGGCCAGATGGATTTTGGCGAATCCAGAGCGCAGAACCTACGTGACCGAGCGGAACGGTTCCCGGACGTGAATTGGCATATGATTGGACCGCTGCAGAAAAACAAAGCCAAATATGTCGGTCGGTACGCTTTCATGTGGCACAGTGTGGAAGATGTCGAAACGGCGAAAGCTGTTGCGGCGCATGTGCATAACAGGAGACTTCCGGTCATGCTGCAGGTCAATATGGCCGGAATACCTCATCAGCATGGCGTGGAAATTGGCCGGATTCCGGCTTTTATTGAACAACTGATGGATATTTCTGCGCTTCGCATTTGTGGTTTGATGTGCATGGCCCCCAAAGACGGTGATGTGCGCGCCTGTTTTCGCGACTTGCACCACTTGCGAGATCAACTCGTGGGTGGAAGCCTGCGCCCGCCCCGGCTTTCAGGTGATCTGAAATTATGCATGGGCATGAGCAGCGATTATCGTACGGCCATTGAGGAAGGCTCGAATATGGTGCGGCTGGGTTCCGCTCTGTTCGGATCAAAGCATGGATGAAAGGAAGGTGTGAATGCAAAACCTTAAAATCAGTTTTATCGGTGGTGGCAATATGGCCGAAGCATTATTGGTGGGCCTTATCCGGTCGGGCCATGCGCCGGAACAGTTAATGGTGGCTGACGTTCAGGCTGATCGTTTGGATGAGCTGAAGCAAGCCTACGGTGTGCGTGTGACGCAAAACAATACTGAGGCAGCGATGGAAGCGGACGCACTTTTACTTGCAGTGAAGCCCCAGCAAATGGACGCGGCTCTGAAAAGTATTGCAGGGACGATTGGTAAAGAGACAACGGTGATCAGCATTGCCGCTGGCATCGGCATCAGGCATTTGCGCGAAGGTTTGGGGGATGAGGTTTGTCTGGTTCGTGTCATGCCCAACACTCCCTGTCTGGTAGGTGCGGGGATGTCCGTACTGTTCTGCGATGCGGGAAAAGATCATTGCACCCGCGCCGAATATATTCTGGCCTCTTCGGGAAAAACGGCATGGGTGAATGATGAAGATATGCTGCATGCCGTGACGGCAATTTCCGGCAGCGGCCCGGCTTACTTCTTTCTTCTGGCGGAATTGATGCAGGCCACGGCGCATGCGTTGGGTTTACCGAAGGAATTAAGCGGTGTACTGGTGACGCAGACAGCTCTTGGCGCAGGCCGGATGCTGGTAGAAAGCGGTAAAACGGCGGAAGAATTGCGGCAACAGGTTACCAGCCCTGGTGGCACCACCCAGGCAGCGCTTGAAGCCATGTTTGAAGGCAATATGCCGGATGCGGTGCGCGCTGCGATTACCGCGGCCGCCAAACGTTCGAAGGCGTTAGCCTGATGTTTATGCTGGGTTATTTCCTACAAGCCCTGGCCGGGGTGGTGCATGTGTTGTTGATGGCGGTTATGCTGGTGGTGATTGCACGCGCTGTCCTGTCCTGGGTATCGCCCGATCCATATAATCCTATTGTGCGCGTGATTATCCAGCTTTCTGAACCGCTGTTATATCCCATTCGCAGAAGGTTGCCAATCATGGGTGGACTCGACCTTTCACCCATGCTGTTAATTCTTGCAGCCGTTTTTCTGGATAATTTTCTGGTACCCAGTTTGCAACGCATTGCACTGAACATGTTTTCGTGAGCGGGGCCGATACGGCCATCACGGTTGGGAAGGGGGGTATCTATGTTGATGTACATGCTCAGCCGGGTGCGCGGAAACCCCGGTTACGTGGCATGCATGGCGATGCAATAAAAATTGCCGTGCGCGAAGCTGCACAGGATGGGAAGGCTAATGCCGCTATTGTCAATTTCATGGCTGAATTACTGGGTTGCACAAGACAGGACGTAGAGGTGGCATCCGGCCATACATCACGGCGAAAACGGTTATTCATCAGTGGTGATGTACAGCTTATTATCAGCCGTTTACACGAAATACTCAAAGATGCTTGAACGTATGGCTGCGCGGCCAGTGCCGTGGCTGTTGCTGTTTTGCGCCGTGAATTTCGCCTTTATGCTGGGCGGTCATTCCTTGTGGGACGTAGATGAGCCCAACAATGCCGTGTGTGCCCGTGAAATGCTCGCGGCGGGTAACTGGTGGGTGCCTGTATTCAATGGAAGCCTCCGATTTGACAAGCCGATCCTGCTCTATTGGCTGATGATGCCGCTGTTTCATGTATTCGGTGTGCATGAGTGGACAGCGCGCCTGCCATCGGTGATGGCGATTAGTTCGTTGGTGTTGGTGGTCTTTTATTTCGGGCGGCGCATGGCGGATGCGCGCACCGGTTTGATTGCTGCGTTGTTGCTGGTTAGCAGTCTGCATATCGTGGTGATTGCCCGGGCCGCCACGCCTGACCCGTTGCTGATGCTGTGCATTGGGTTTGCGCTATCCGCTTTTCTCTGTTTTTACCTTGAAGGGATGGAGAATTATCGCCTGTTGATAGCTGCTTATGTAGCGCTGGGGTTCGGTGTGCTGGCCAAGGGCCCCGTGGCTATTCTGCTTCCGGCACTGGTGATGCTGGCATTTCTTCTGATGATGGGGCAACGAGAAAATATCAGGAAGTTCCGGCCCGTTATCGGCTTATGCGTGATTCTGGCCGTGGCCCTGCCATGGTATATTACGGTGGGTGTATTGACCGATGGGGAGTGGCTGAAAGGGTTTCTGCTGCATCACAATATTGACCGGTTTACCGGGGTTTTACAGGGGCACCGCGGGTTCCCTGGATTTTATATCCTTACCTTCCTGGGTGGATGGTTGCCGTGGAGCGGTTTACTGGTGGCGGCGCTAGGTTTGGGTGCGTGGAAGCGCACCACGCTGCGGGAGCAGCCTGTTCGTCTGTTCCTGCTGTGCTGGATAGGGATGTTTTTCATCTTTTTCACGCTGGCTAGCACACGCCTTCCCAATTATATGTTACCTGCCTTTCCGGCGGCGGCTCTGATGATGGCTTTCTGGATACGAGAGTATGAAGAACAGGCAAGAAGCTGGATAACCCGAGGGGCGCTGTTGTTATCCCTTGCCGTGATTGTGGGTTCGGGCATTGCATTACAGAAGCAGTGGCCCGGCGAATGGATATATACGCTGTGTTTCCTGCCACTACTGATTGCCGCATTTGCAAGCATACGTCTGAAGCTGGAACGAGCCATGCCTTTGATTGCTGCGGGGATGGCAGCCAGTGTCATTTTACTTGCCGGGTGGGGCCTCCCGGGTTTTGACCACCATAAAGTTGCACCTGAACTTGCCGTCGCCGCCAACCGTGCGGGATTTGACGGGAACTCGCTTGCGACCTTCCGCTATTTCCAGCCATCATTGTTGTATTATCATGGTGGCCGTTTACCGATGCTGACGAATATGCATGATGTGTCGGTATGGCTGATGCAGGGAAAAGCAGTGGTCTTACCGCAGGGAGCGCTGGCCGAGTTTCCTTCTGCTATTCTTCCTTATCTGGTTATTCATAAACGCAGTTTTGGCATGGTGGCCAGAAAATGGCTGTTGCTGATCAGTTTGAGACCTGTGGAGGGGTTAACATGGCCCAGGAATTAATTTCTATTGTCGTACCGGTATACCGGGAAGAGGAGAACATCTCTCTTCTGGTTGAGGAAATTGCTCAGGCATTGGGGGACAGACACTATGAACTGATCATAGTCGATGACGGGTCCGATGATGACACGTTTGCCAGAATCGAGCAGGCATGCGCGAGTGATAACCATGTTACGGGGATTCAGTTACGCCGGAACTTTGGTCAGACCGCAGCCATGAGTGCCGGGTTTGAAGCTGTGCATGGTGAGTATATTGTATACATGGATGGTGATTTACAGACGGACCCAAAAGATATTCTAAAGCTGCTTGAACGGTTAAAACGGGATAATCTGGATATGGTCAATGGCTGGCGTAAGGATCGCAAGGATGCCGGTCTTACGCGCAACCTGCCATCGCGCATTGCCAACGCTCTGATACGCCGGTCCACCAAGGTCCGCATGCATGATTACGGTTGTCCGATGAAACTGATGCGGGTTGAGGTCGCCCGGAATCTTCGTCTTTATGGGGAACAGCACCGTTTTCTGCCGGCGATGGCGGCATTATTCGGAGCGCGGATTGGCGAGGAAGTTGTGACGCACAGGCCAAGGCGCTTTGGTGAAAGCAAGTATGGGCTGGGGCGTACCACTCGCGTGCTGGTTGACCTGTTGCTGGTGCTGTTCTTCCAGCGATTTACTGACCGGCCATTGCAGCTCTTTGGACCGGCAGGGCTTCTGAGCTTTGTGGCGGGTGTTGGCATAGACCTGTGGTTGAGCATGAGCAAGCTTGTTTTCGGAACGGAACTGGCAGGCCGACCTATGTTGCAGCTGGGCTCACTGCTGATTCTCAGTGGTTTACTGCTGTTTGGCATTGGCTTGATTCTGGAAATGCAGGCGCGCACCTATTATGAATCTACCGGACGGCGGCACTATGCAATTCGGAAAAAGGTTGGCGTACAAAAGCAAGAGGATGCTTCCTGAAATTTCATGGTACTAATCTTTTCATCAATAAAACCACATGCAGAGCCCCACAGGCGGTTCGGATCAAGGCACGGTGCGCAGGGAATGGCCGCCGCTCCCTTGCCAAGCGCCGTAACGCCGAGCCGGGCCGCTTGTGGGGCTCCCTCCGGGCGAGCCGCCGGGCGGCCATCCGCTGTGTTGCACCGGCTTACCATAGCCGTGCTATGCTCGCGCCGACGCGCCTTGCGGACTGACCGCCCGGCGAATCGCTGCATATAGTTTTATTGATGAAAAGATTAGTAAAGCTGGCAATCAAGATAGGCATCAGCCTGCTGTTGCTGGCGGGATTGGCGCGTTATATTGATCTTGAGGCTGTGCTGGAACGCTTGAAAAACGTCAATTTTTTGTGGGTGGTGCTGGCCAGCTTCTTCCTGATGGTTGGGCAAGTGTTATCCGCCATACGCTGGACTTGGCTGGCGCGTGGATTGGGCCTCGTGGTGCAAATGTCACGCAAGATTGAATTGTATTTTCTGGGGATGTTCCTGAGCTTGTTTTTACCTTCCATTATCGGTGGTGATGTGGCGCGTGGTTATCTGTTGGCACGTGGGCGGGAAGGTGCGGGCTGGGCCGCGGCCGCCAGTGTCATTCTGGAACGGGTCAACGGCGTGGTGGCGATCAGCATCATTGCCACAGTTTGTATGCTAGGGCTTGATTTGCCACCACAGTGGTGGATTGCATGGATGGGGGCAGTATTTGTTCTGTGGGCCGGAATGCTGACGTATTCGTTTTGGCACCGAAGATTGCCGCGATGGATGAAACGCTGGCAATCGCTGCCGATTGACCAGCCTGTATTTTACCATGCCTGGTGGAAGGGCCTTCTCTTGTCTGTTTTATTTCAAACGTTGGTGGTGGAAATACATGTCATTCTGGGACATGCCGCCGGGCTGGAAATATCCTGGCTAGCCTATGGGGTAATGGTTTGCCTCGTTGCGCTGGCCTCGGCCATTCCGGTTTCTTTCAATGGGTTTGGTGTTCGGGAAGCAGGTTATGTGGGGCTGGCTACATACTTTGGTGGCAGTGCGGAAGCGGCAGCGGTTATGGCGGCATTGTGGGTGGTGGTGCTGGCGGTTGCGGCTTTGCCGGGAGCCTGGGTGTTATGGCGCTTGGGTGGGAGCAGCGCGATCAGGCGGGAAATCTAAAGCGGATTCTCCTTCAGCCTCTGAATGGTGTGTTCCGCGCGTTTATCTATAAAGGCGCCCAGCGTTTTGAATGTGGCAGGATGGAGGCTTTCCAGAATACGCATGGCATCCTTATCCAGCTTTAGCATATCCAGATCACTGGCGGCGACGGCGGAATAGGCCAGAGACCTGCCACGATTTTGCGCCAGTTCGCCGAGCATGTCGGCATCCCTCCGTATTTCCAGAAGTACCTCGGCCTTGGCCCGGTTGAGATAGCGGATTTCGACCTCACCCGACAAGATGATGTAAATACCTTTGGGCGTTTCTCCCTGGGAAAAAATGCGCTCGCCACGTTTGGCAAAACGGGTGGGGAGGTCCTTGGCCAGAGCCGCACGCACACTATCCGGCAGTTTTTTGAATACCGGATGGCTGAAAAAGAAGCTGTCCAGCATGCGGTGGGAAAGTAATTGTGAGAGATGGTTTCTGAAGTTGCAATCGGCTTCCAGTACCTGCTGAATTGCAGTCAGGTCCACCCGGATGATGCGGCTGGGTTCGGCGGTAAACACCGATGCGTACCGGGATTTTCTCCGCAATGCACCGAATTCACCATACACATCGCCTGGATGCAGGTATGCCAGCCTCTTGAGCTTACCGCCAATCTGCCTACCGATAGAGAGCTTGCCATTACACACAAAGTAGAGGTCGTGCGGCGTATCTCCTTCGTGCAGCATCTCTACACCCTTGGACACATGCATGATACGGCTGGCACTGTTGAGAATACGTAGATTGATGGCGGACATACCTTCGAGGATGGGGAAGTCTTTCGCATTGAGCAGTTCCATCTGTTCTTGTGGTGGACGGATGCCCGACAGGTCAAGAAACTCATGATTTTGCTCGCTCATACTTCCTCCAGTAGGCTGTATGCCGAACTATAGAGCATAGATGGTGCCATGCGCCAGTTCAGGTTTCTCCACAAGGTTATACGGGAGGTGAATTGAGTCAGGGAATTTCCATGCGTCGGGGATACCGTGTCAGATTTTCACATCCGTTTTTATCTACCACTACCATATCTTCCAGCCGCACTCCTCCCAGTCCGGGATAATACAGGCCCGGTTCGATGGTTACGACATTTCCAGTGTGCAATACATCATCACGGATAGAAATCCGCGGTGATTCATGCACATCCAGTCCGACGCCGTGACCTGTGCCATGGAAAAAGCCGGCCTGCCGTCCTCGTCTTGTCCCTGTGGGAAAACCACATGATTCAAAATGCCGGGTAATGGCCTGATGAATCTTTGCCCCGTGCACGCCATCACGCACCATGGAGAGCCCGATATCCTGTCCTTCCCGTACTGTGCGATAGAGTTTGCGCACATCGCTGTTTGCTTTTCCCTTCACATAGGTACGGGTCATGTCGCCCCAGTAGCCCGAAGCCAGCAGGCGGGGAAAGATGTCGATTATCATGGGCTGATGTGCCTTTAAATAACCCCGGCCGACTTGATGCGGGTCGGCGGCTTCGCGTCCGCAGGCCACAATGGTATGTGATGGAATGGCGCCACGTGCGATCAGAAAGGTTTCGATTTCACTACGAACATGGCTGGATTTTATTTTCTTGCCTGTTTCCGGATGGCGCAGGATGCCGTCGTTGCCGATGGATGATGCAGCCAGGAACTGTTCTGCGGCACGCATAGCCTGCCGGGTCAATCGCTCCACTTTTCTCAATTGCCCGATTTCATATTCGGATTTAATGGCGCGTTCAGGAAACATGGAGCCGGCGCAGGGAATGATTTCAAATCCCCATGTACGCAGATGTTCGGCGTATATAAGAGGGAAGTTTCCCGGAACGTTGACGGAATGGACGCCATGTTCGTGCAAAAAGGCGGCAGCGGCAGCCTCCAGTTCTCCCTCCCATTTCAATTTCCGTGCTTTTTCACGCCACGGTGCATCCAGATGAATATGCGTAAGTCTGGAATCTTTGCGGGCGCGATCCACCTCCAGAGGGGAGAACAATCCGTGCCATTGATGATTCAAACCGATAACAATAAAAGCATCGGGTACGAACAATCCCGAAGCATAAAGCATATCCGCATCGTGTTCAGAAGCGGCAATCATCAATTTTACACGCTGTGTCATACTGTATTCTCTGACTCTAACTCGATTAAATCGCGGATGCTGACCTCGGCCAGGGTATCCTTGCGTTCCCGTTCGAGACGCAGGTAGAAGCCTGCCAGTGTGCGGCCAAGCGGCGTGTCACACCAGTCTTCCGGGATACACATCGCTTTGTCGGCGAGCGCATCGTAGATTTCGGTGAGATAAAGGCGGGCTGCGTCCATGCCGGGCACCCATGCTTCCTCACCATCATCGCTGATAGCGCGCAGTAACCCCTTTTTGCACAGTGTATCCAGCCATTCCTGCAGGATATTGTCCGGCACGCCTGTTTCGCGGGTCAGGGCGTCCATGTGCAGCATACGGCCATCCTGTAATGATTCCGCGGCACGGACCA
>BTQQ01000063.1:0-9259 GCA_036985955.1 Zetaproteobacteria bacterium
GCAATAAAGTACCGGTTCATCATCCCGATCCAGCCAGCTTTCGCGGAATAACGAACCGGACTGGCCTCATCCAGATCATCAAAGGAAACTTCTTTCAGTTTGTCGTTCATCAAACCAATCGGGCCTTTATATATGTACATTCTTGATGTTTCCCGGCTTGGATTGACTTCAACCACCTGACGGTACATTTCAAGCCCTGAGCCATGCGCAATGCGGTCATCCACAGTCAGAACATAGCTGCCCTGTTTCAGGGTCATGGTCCGAATCCAGGAACGCCCGTCCGTCAAACTGGCACGGAGGATTAATATGGATGCATCTTGATTCTGTTTTTGTGACACCACACGGAAGTGCGCCGGAGCCTGACCAATCAGGCCCGAATTCACATACAGCGCGTGTTCCCCATCCTTTCCCAACACGGAAACAGGCTTCGATTCCGGATTGAGTTCTTCACGATACTGCATCGTTTGAGCCACTATAATGGCCCCTCGAGAATCAATCTTTAAATCAAGGAGGCGATTCTTCAACCTGGCAATTTCACGAACCTCTTTCGCCGGCACTTCCGGGGTAAGAGTAATATTCTCTACCTGTTCCGGATGGCTTTGAATCGGGGGTGGAACAGCCTGTTCCGGATGGCTTTGAACCGGGGGTGGAGCAGCCTGCTCCGACCGGGCTGTAACCGGCGCGGGTTCCGTCACTGTTTGTGTGTTATTCTCTTCAGGTGCCGGAAACAGTATTTCCCAACTCACCAATACAATCATGGACAGTACAAACGCCAGAATCATGTTGCGTTGCTCCATGTTATATCTCCTTGGCTTTGTGAGTGAAGTGATAGCGCTGCTTCTCGGGAACCGGATCGTAACTCCAGCCTTCTTTGGCAAAGGGATGGCAGCGTAGCAAACGTAAAACAGCCAACCAGAGGCCGTGGATAACGCCGAAACGCTCAACGGCTTCCAGTGCATAGCGGGAGCAGGTTGGCTGGTGAATACAGCGTGGTGGCAGCAGGGGAGAAATCAGGTATTGATAAATCCGGATCAAACCAAGCAATAGATGTTTCATTCCCGATTCCTGTGTATACGATTCATGATTTGTTTCAGCCCCTGGTCCATATCACGGTTAACATTCTTTGCCTGTTTCCAGTCACACAAGGGAACGACCAGCACATCCACACTTTCAGCCCGAACGCCACTTAAACGAAAGCATTCTCGCACTTGCCGTTTTAACCGATTTCTGCGAATGGCATTGCCATATTTCCGGGAAACGGCTAAGCCCAGTCTGGCATGTTGTATCCCATTGGCTCGATATATCAGTCGCAAGCTTCCACTGGTTAGCCTGCGTCCCTGACGCAATCCCGAAAAATCCGCTTTCGAACGGAGCCGAAAGTACGGGGGAAAGTCTTTCTTCAGACTTTGATTCAGGTGCCGCTCTAGGCACTCAGGCGCTTGCGTCCCTTGGCACGGCGGCGATTGATAACCGCACGTCCGGAACGGGTTGCCATACGGGCGCGGAAGCCATGGGTGCGGGCACGACGGATCCGGCTGGGTTTGAACGTGAAACTCATGCTCTTCTCCTTGGGTCAAAAAGGTTGCGAATGGTAGGTTCGCTTGTGCTTCTGTCAAGCTATGGAATATTATTCCCGACTATTCACAAATGCTGCCACGCCCTCGCTTGTTCCTTTGCCCGCAACAAATCCTTTGCCGGTCGTCCGAATACATGGCTACTGCACTCCTTCCACAAAAAGGTCACAGGCCGTTTAGACGAACGCAAGATCGCCCGAAAGGTGGGGGTATCAGGCCTGAATCAATCATCGCGACGGTTCATGAATGGCTCGGGTTAAATATTGATGATGCCAGGATCATAATGATTGGCGGATGACCTTTTGTCTTCTCTTCCGTAAGGTTGGGGAATGGGAAACAGGCAGGGGAAAATTGACTGGCAGGTAATTCTGGATGCGCTGGCCGAGGATGTGCCTGCCGCACGGTTTGATGCATGGATCAGGCCTATCCATGCCAGTGTTGAAGGTCATACGCTTATTCTGTCTGTGCCCAGCCGTTTTTTTCTGGATAATCTAAAGGACCATCACGAACAGGACATCCGCCGATTGGTTGAGGAATATTTTGGCGCTAACGTAAGTGTTGCATTCCGAACTGATCCTTCGCTCTCACCGGAATCGATTGTTACCCCGGAAAAAGCGCATCCGGCTTCGGCACAGGTGGATGGATTTATCGACCCGCGTTTCACCTTTGCCAATTTCGTGGTCGGCCCAAGCAATGAATTTTGCCACGCAGCTTGCCGCGCAGTCTCCGATCAGCCCGGCGTTGTTTACAACCCGCTTTACCTGTATGGCGGCGTGGGGCTGGGTAAAACGCACCTGATCAATGCCGTAGCCAATGAATTACTGGAAAAAAACCATGTTTCTATCGCTTACCGTACCAGCGAGCGGTTTACCAATGAGCTGATTCTGGCCATCCGTAATGGCACCACACAACAATTCCGGGACCGTTATCGCAAGGTGGACGTATTGATTATTGATGATGTGCAGTTTATCGCGGGCAAGGCCAGTACACAGGAAGAATTCTTTCATACATTCAATTCACTTTATGAAGTGCAGAAGCAAATCATTCTCACATCGGACCGCCCTCCCCGTGAAATGAACCATTTACAGGAACGTTTAAAATCACGTTTCGGCTGCGGTTTAGTCGCCGATATTCAACCACCATCACTGGAAACCCGGCAAGCCATTCTAACCAGTAAGGCGGAGCTTGCCGGAGTCCACTTACCGGATGAAGTCACCTCTCTTCTGGCAACTCGTATTACCAGCAATGTACGTGAACTCGAAGGTGCGCTCACACGTCTGACTGCCCATGCCACACTGACCGGACGCATCATTGATATGGATTTTTCACGCCGTGTACTGCGTGATCTGTTACATGAAGAGGTGAAGGTTGTTTCCGTCGAGGATATCCAGAAACATATAGCGAATTATTACAACATTCGTTTGCAGGATATGCGATCAAAAAAGCGGAGTCGTAATATCGCCTTTCCCCGTCAGGTCGCTATGTATTGTAGCAAAGTGATGACCAGCCTTTCCTTGCCTGAAATTGGTGAATGCTTTGGTGGCCGGGATCATACCACAGTACTTTATGCTGCGCGCAAGATTGATAATTTACAGCAACAGGATGAAGGATTTAAGGGTGAAATCGAACGTATGATTAAACTGCTAAAGACTTGATGATGTATAAATTCGGTATAATGGTCTGCTTATCCTGTGGATAATATGGTAATATCATTCATGCAGTGCTTTACAAATGTGAATGGCCGGTTTTTAACCATGTTATTGTTAAATTATACCATACTTTATACACAGTGATATTAATGTATAAGCTACTGGAAATATGCGTGTTTTTTCCTTATTCACATTATACACAGACACTATTACGATGACTGATTATTTGATATAAACAAGATCTTTATCATAGAGGAGAACAACATGCACATCACGCTCTCACGCCCGGATATGCTCCAGGCCGTTCAACGTTGCCAGAATATTGTTGAACGCAGACACACAGTTCCGATTTTATCTAATATTTGTTTGAATACTGGTGATAACGAACTGGTGATGACAGCTACTGATCTCGAGGTTGGCATTCGAACACAAGGAGCGGCAACAATTCATCAGCCAGGCCGTACCACAGTAGCAGCCCGAAAACTGTTTGATGTGCTCAAAGAGCTGGATGCTGATGCGGATATTGATATGGAGCTCGACGATGCATTTCTGAATATAAAAAGCGGACGATCAAGGTTTCGCCTGGCTACGATGCCTGCGGATGATTTTCCGGATGTGCAGGAAGATGAGGAAAGTTCATCCATTCATATCGATGGTGCAGACCTGGCGACCATGATTGCTTCGACCAGTTTTGCCATGTCCAATGATGAAACCAGAAAATACCTGACTGGGACATTGTTTGAGATTGATGAACAAGGGTGTTTGAATCTGGCAGCCACGGATGGTCACAGGCTAGCCCTGACCCGCGCCTCCCTTGAACAAAAAGTGGAGGCAAGTCAGAGCATTGTTCCCCGCAAGGCAGTGATGGAAATACGAAAATTATGCGAAGATGTTCCCGGTCAGGTAACCTTGAACATGAGTGACCGCCAGATCCGTCTGACGGCGGGGACCCATATGCTGACATCCAAACTGATTGATGCCCGCTTTCCCAGTTACGCGGATGTTATTCCGGCAAATAATCCGGAGATTGCGATTGTGGACCGCAATGGCCTTGATCAGATCTTACGCCGAATTATGATTGTGGCGAATGAATTTACACATGATGTTCGGTTGCAAATCAAGCCGGGAGAATTGATGGTTTCTTCTCACAATACTGATCAGGAACAGGCCGAGGAAAGTATTGAACTGGAATATGAAGGACCGGAAGTGGAGATTGGGTTCAATGCGCGTTACATCCGTGATGTGCTGGGAGTGATGCATGGCGGTACGGTGAGAATCAGTCTGAAAGACGGGCTTTCTCCAGTGTTGCTGAAAGAGGAAGAGGATAGCGCTGCAAGTTTTGTCATTATGCCGATGAGAATCTAACGCTGTGTACAAGGAATGAAACGCTTTCACCCTTCATTGCTGTGAATTCCACATCGTTACTTTTAGGGGAAGTAAGTGCTTCGGATTTACGCTGTCATCACCATGTACGATGGCAATGTTCGCCGGGGTTGAATATGGTGATTGGCGAAAACGGCAGTGGAAAAACAAGCCTCCTGGAAGCAGTGTTCCTTATGGGGCATGGCCGTTCATTCAGACAAGCCAGAGATCCGGTATTATCCCGGTGGGATAGCAAGGGGTTTTCAATTGCAGGGAAATGGACGAGGTATGGACCGCTCCGTGTCGGAGTATCCGGAGGCAATGGTAACAAGGTTTATCTGCAAGGCCGTCAACTTCAGCGGCGCACGGAACTGACTGAAACATTGCCGGTACTGGCGGAATCTCCCCAGGGCGCCAGGCTGGTGGACGGCGTACCTGGCGAACGCCGGCGATGGCTGGATCAGATGATGCTTTACTGCAGACCTGATGTGGTCAGACATTATCATGCATATCTTCGTTGCCTGATGCAGCGCGGGCGTTTGTTGCGGCGTGGTGGTTCAATCGATGAAATCGAGGTATGGGAGCACCAGATGACCGTGCATGGATCTGTCCTGATGCAGGTGCGCGCCGGCATACTGGATGATTTAAACAGGATACTGGAATCCGAGATCCCATTGAGTGAATCCGAGGTGCGGATTTCAATCCGTTCAACCGCTCCTGAAGAAAAGGAAGCGTGGTTTAACCGGTTGGTTACACAGCGTAAGAATGGCGTGTCGCGGGGCATATTACGTATCGGGCCGCATTGCGACCGTATTATGATTGATTACGGCGGCCGGGATATACGCTCCTGCGGTTCACGCGGGCAGCAGAAACTGGCGGCGGTTGCCGTGAGGCTGGCGGAATGCACCGTGAGAAGGCAGCATCGTGGACTGATTCCGTTGTTATTGCTGGATGATTGTCTGGAGGCGCTGGATCCTTCGCGCCAGCAACGGTTGTTAGAGCGTCTTGCCAGCCATTCCGGCCAGGTATTGATGACGGGTCCCGCCGGAACCCGATTACCCGAAGGGCTGGAAATAGATTGTTATACATTAACCGTACCGGCTTACGGTAACCGGGATGAAACAAAGCCGGTCACGATCAGTGTGGAGGAAGCAGCATGAGCGCACAGGAAAAACAGCAATACAGTGCCGACAGTATCAAGGTGCTACGCGGTCTGGATGCTGTGCGCAAACGGCCGGGTATGTATATTGGTGATACCGATGATGGTACGGGCCTGCATCATATGGTGTTCGAAGCAGTGGATAATGCCATCGACGAGGCGCTGGCAGGCCACTGCGATCGTATTGAAGTCATTTTACATTCGGATGATTCGGTCACAATACGTGATAATGGTCGTGGCATACCAGTCGAGATTCATTCCGAAGAGGGGGTGTCGGCAGCTGAGGTCATCATGACCATACTGCATGCCGGCGGTAAGTTTGATGATAATTCCTACAAGGTTTCGGGTGGATTGCATGGCGTGGGCGTATCCGTGGTCAATGCCCTGTCCGAAACGCTGGAGTTGGTTATCCGGCGTCACGGCAAGGTCCATTTTCAACGCTATGAAGAAGGTGTGCCGCAGAAGCCGTTGAAGGAAATTGGTGAAGCGGAAGGTACAGGAACCGAGGTACGTTTTCTGCCCAGCCTGAAGGTTTTTTCCCATCGCAATTTTTCAACGGACATACTGGCCACGCGTTTACGTGAGCTGTCCTTCCTGAACAGCGGCGTTCGTATCGAACTCTATGATGAGCGCAACGATAACCGGCAGGTATTTGAATACGCTGGTGGTATTACAGCATTTGTGAAGCATCTGAATCGAACGCGCACCGCCCTGCATCCTGAATGCATCACGATCAGCGGCGAGCGCGACGGGACATCGCTGGAGTTGTCCATGCAGTGGACTGATGCTTATCAGGAGAATGTCTTTCCCTATACCAACAATATTCCACAGAAGGACGGGGGAACACATCTGGCTGGATTCCGTGCGGCACTGACCCGCTGTGTAAATAACTATGCCAATGCGCATGATATGCTGAAGAAGCATAAAGTGAGCCTGACCGGGGATGATTGCCGTGAGGGGCTGACGGCCGTGCTGTCGGTCAAGGTTCCGGACCCGAAATTCTCTTCGCAGACCAAGGAGAAGCTTGTATCCAGCGAGGTGCGGGCAGTCGTCGAATCCATCATCAATGAGAAGTTCTCCGAATGGCTGGAGGAGAATCCGAAGGAAGCCAAACGGGTTGTCGGTAAGACGGTGGAAGCGGCCACTGCACGTGAAGCGGCGCGCAAGGCGCGGGAATTAACCCGCCGCAAGGGTGCACTGGATATTTCCAACCTGCCCGGAAAACTGGCTGATTGTCAGGAGAAGGATCCGGCATTGTGCGAAATATTTCTGGTAGAGGGCGATTCCGCCGGTGGTTCCGCCAAGCAAGGACGCGCGCGGAAATTTCAGGCCATTCTGCCGCTCAAGGGGAAGATTCTGAATGTCGAAAAAGCCCGTTTCGACAAGATGCTTTCCAGTCAGGAAATCGGCACCATGATTACCGCGTTCGGCACGGGTATCGGCAAAGAGGATTTTGATATCTCCAAATTACGCTATCACCGCGTGATTATCATGACCGATGCCGACGTGGACGGTTCACACATTCTCACACTGTTGCTGACGTTCTTCTACCGGCAAATGCCGGAACTGATTGATCGCGGGCATTTGTACATCGCGCAACCCCCCTTATACCGGGTCGCCCGCGGCAAGAAGGGACGCTATATCTCCAGTGATGACGATTTGTTCGAGTTTCTGCTGGAGCATGGCGGACAGGGCATGGCCTATTACCCCAGTGAGGCGGCAAAACCGATGACCGGCGAACGCCTGATGACGCTGGTGCGCAGTATTCATCGCCTCAAACAATTGTGCAGGCGGCTTTCGCAGCGGCTGGATTTACCGGTACTGAGACTGTTGCTGGAAACCGGTAAACTGGAGATATCCACATTCCGGCATAAAGACCGGCTGGAGCCACGGATGCAGGCGGTGGTTGATGCCTTTAACAAAACGTCACGCGTGGATGAAACGCTGGAATTCGTGCTGCATGAAGATGCCGAGCAGGGCTGCTGGCAAGTAGAATTCAGGCGGCGCGATCATGGCCGTATCATGCATTCCCGGCTGGATAAGGATTTGGCGAGTACAGGCGAATATCGTGAGGCGCAAACCCTGTGCGCTTCGGTGCAACGCGCGGTTGGCGATAGCGCGCACCTGTCCCGTGAGGAAAAACACTGGCCTGTCAGTCATCATATCGAAATCGCGGATATCATTGAACGTGAGGGCCGCAAAGGCCTCAACATCCAGCGCTATAAAGGCCTGGGAGAAATGAATCCAATACAACTTTGGGAAACGACCATGGACCCGGAAAAACGCGTGCTGCTCAAAGTCAGCGTAGATGACGTGGTGGCCGCCGACGAAACTTTTGCCACATTGATGGGCGATGCCGTGGAGCCGCGCCGCAACTTTATTCAGGATAATGCCCTGAAGGTGCGCAATCTGGATGTCTGATTCTTCCGCAAGTCAGCGAAAACAAACGCTGACTTACGCCGATGCCGGTGTGAATATTGATGCCGGTAATGCCTTTGTCAGCCGCATCAGGGATGCGGTGGCTTCCACCACGCGCCCGGAAGTGATTGGCGGACTGGGCGGTTTCGGCGCGCTGTTCAAAGCAGACTTTTCTTCGATGGATGAGCCGGTGTTGGTTTCCTCGACCGATGGCGTTGGCACGAAACTGCTGCTGCTCCAGAAATACAACCGTCCGCATGTGGCAGGCATTGATGCCGTGGCCATGTGTGTTAACGATATGGCTGCGCAGGCCGCCGAGCCGTTATTTTTCCTTGATTATCTGGCCACCGGAAAGCTTGATGGCGAGACTCTGGCCGGTGTTGTCGAAGGCATTGCCGAGGCCTGCCGCATTTGTGAATGCTCCCTGATCGGCGGTGAAACCGCTGAGATGCCGGGAATGTATGCACCCGGTCATTACGATATCGGCGGCTTTTCCGTTGGCGTGGTGGATAAACCGAAGGTGATTGACGGTTCTACGATCCGTGACGGTGACGTTATACTGGGCATTGCCTCCAGCGGCCCCCATTCCAATGGATTTTCCCTGATCCGTAAGCTGATTGAGGTCGGTGGTGCAGATTTGGAGAACGACACTTTGTCTGACGGCACCAAAGCGGTGGATGGCGTGCTTGCCCCCACCCGTCTGTACGTACCGGCGGTCAAGGCGCTGCTGAAAGCAGATGTCGAAGTGCACGGCTATTCACATATCACCGGCGGTGGCATGTTCGATAATATTGAGCGGATTTTGCCCGAGGGTCTGGCAGCGACGGTGGATATTTCATCCTGGCCGGTTCCGCCGGTATTCGGTTACCTGCTTTCTTTTGCCGATGTAGCACGTGGTGAGCGCTACCGCACTTTCAATATGGGTATCGGCTTTGTCACGATTCTATCAGAATCCGAAGCAGCGAAAGCCGAAATAGTGCTGCGCGAAGTCGATGAAACCGTCTATCGCATCGGCCATATCCATAAACACGATCGTGAAACTGTTACGTTAATTAGATGAACGCCATACACGAAACAAGACCGGGCCCTTTCACTAG
>BTQQ01000064.1:0-9167 GCA_036985955.1 Zetaproteobacteria bacterium
AAGCTGTTCTGATTGGTCGTGACCGAAAACATGCTGCGGATACGGCACCGGCGCACGGACTATATTTTACCAATGCCGTGTACGACGATTTTGATTCACGCGAGATTGCTTCCGCTTAACCTGCTTTGTTAATCAATATGGGCAAATAAGTCGAACGGCGGCCTTCGGCCAGGAGCAGATATTCAGAAATTAGGCTATAGTACTTCTCAAGATGGGGAGGAAATTTGATTCTACATTCAAGATCTGACCTCAAAGTACACACTTTGGCAATACATTAAACTTATGTCTCGTGAACTAAAAAGTTGGACTCGGCCACGGCCAATAAGAGTTGCATTTCTGGTTGAGGATAGCGAACACGCGAACCTCATCTTGGATGGTGTTTTCGCAGATTGCTATGCCCGTTGGGGAGGCCGTTTTAGTCTGATCGTACCCTGCCTCAATGGACGGATTGCGACTAGCTACTGGCCGTGGCTTGAAACCTACGATCCCGATATCGTCTATTCGTACGTGCCGCTCAGCAAGACTGATATTCTAGAGGTACACGAGCGACTTTCTCCTTCCCAATATTCGTTCCATGAACTGGGCTGCAAGCCGAGACTAGATGTGTTCGGCTTTAAGCCGTCCTATAATTTTCCGCCACTTTCTTCGGTATCTACTATCTTCAAGTTTGCTCGCTACAGCCCAAGATCTGGTGAAGGAGCACCCGTCAGAATTATCGACAGTTGGCATACCGAAGAGCCGACACGTTTCTTAACGGACAATTTTGGTACCTACCATCACAGTCAAGGCGGCAGCATCTATCCACCTGATGCTGCTGAAGCAGCGAGTTTGCTTACGATTGTCTCGCTCGATAAGCAGGTTGATCGCCAATACGGTGTTCCAGATGATCTAAATGCGATTCCAAACGAAATGGCCGCATTTGAAGAGTTCGCAGGCAAACGAGCTACGAGCCTGTCACTTGCTTCGGCGCTATTCGCCCCGAAGCTCGATATCCGAGCTGGCCACTGGAGCAGATCGTTTAATCTCGTAGTCGGCGATAGTTTTGCCGATCGCATCCTGTTCTGGAATGCTCGGCTGCTGATCCCCGCCTGGCTCGATACCGACCTTTGTTGCTTACGTGTTGGATTTGACCAGATCAAGGAACCTGAGTTCTTGGCTGTCCTCGGCGTTTTGCTAAACCGCCGTAACCATGTAAATGATGGCTCTGGCGGTCAGTCACAGATTACAGTTCGCTCCGCATCACTTAGCACGGATCAACTTGCCGAAGCTGAACAGCTTGTGCGGTCTACGAATCCCTGGAGTGTAGTCACAACCGAATCGGTTCCCGAATTAAACAACATTGTTCCCTCGGACGACTCACTTCGGACAGCAAGGGAGGGCAACCGTTTCGGTGGTGGGTTATTTGTGCAGCCAGACTGGACCAGATTTATGTGGTCTCCGCCGACGGCTCATCCGCCGGTGACGGCACCAGATCATCTCTCAGATGCTCCAGTGCGACAGGCGTTCACCCTAGGCTATTGGTGCACGGATTTCATCTTTGAGTATGGCGGTCCAGGTTCGCGATTTCCAAACGAAAATCAGTGGATGTTACCGCGACGTTGGCGAATGGCCGGCGCATTCAAGGTCTCATTAGTTGGTGATCCACAACACACAATTATTCCTTCACCGCAGCGAAGCCGCGATGGAAACCTGGCTATCTTTGTAAGCGCGGATCATCCAGTTGAAACGGTTAATGTCCCGACAGCTTACGAAGCAATGCAATATGCGTTCGTTGCAGACGGAGCATGGATCGACCCTGATGCTGAGCATGGGCGCGTCCATCCCCCAAGTAAAGTTTCTTGGACCCACCCGTCAAACGAGGCTCGCTATCTGACTGGTGTTCTCGGTATGACCGGAGGACTTCGTCGTGCCAGACAGTTTCTCCTACACCCATTTCTTCAGGAGAACTTTGCCAAGCTTGGCGGGACGCCAAACCTCCCAACGGATAAAGTAACGCCCACCGTTAATCGGCTGCAGAAAATATCTCGGCGGCAAGCCTCCTTCGATTTGAGGAGCGAAGGTGAAAGGCAAACTCTTGCTAATCTGATCGTTAAAGCAGCGCGAGAGGTTAAAAGCCCAAGGGATTTCATGAGCTATGACGATCTTAAAGAACACTGGAAAACCTACCGTGCGGTGTTTTGGGCAACGAATCCCCAGCAGGGCGCGGATACCAGTGTCGATTGGGACAAGCATGAGGAAGAGTCTCTTGATGAGTGCCTCGTTGAGCTGCGCCATCGGCAGATGATGTATCAAGGACATCAATGGACGTGCCGAAAATGCCATCACAAGAATTGGGTTGATCTTGGGGCGCTTTCATCTGAGCTCTCTTGTGAGGTTTGCAAACAACCAGCACAGGCGCCCGTCAACACTCGTTGGCTGTTTCGCCCGAATGAGTTTCTAATCGAAAGTCTACGGGACCGTAGCGTCCTCTCACTCATCTGGGTGCTATCGGCATTGTGCGACAGATCGAGACGCTCGTTGATCTTCGTTGAGCCGACGTGCTTCGGTTTTAATCGCGAATCGGATAAACCTGACGCGGAGGCTGACCTGCTTGTCCTCCTCGATGGCCGAGCGATGCTCTGTGAGGTCAAGTCATCGTGGCGCGGCCTTCGGCTTACCGACATTGCAAAGTTCGTTGAACTTGCCAGTCGGCTTCGCCCCGATATTGCACTGCTTGCTGTGATGGAGGCAGGTGCCGGACCAGCAACAGCTCTATCGGACGCGAAGAATCAACTAGCTGAAGAAGGAATAGAGTTTGAACTGCTTACGCCGAGCGAGTACGAAGTGGAAGACGACCCTTATCTCCCTTTTGATGATGTCGGGTGAGTTGGTGTCGTCACACGTTCTGTTACTATTTCTGAATCAATGGGATCAGACATTGATTGATGTGAAGTGTACTCATTCCGAAGGTTTGATGTTGGCCGAAGCTGTGTGAATAAATTCGGAGGACACATTACCGAATTTATGCCTCAAATTTGCTGCGTGGCACACCGGATTGGCGGATGATTGCCAGCAATGTACCGGTTTTCAGATCTTTGTGATCCGGTACCGGAACGGTAGTGCTTCCCTGAGCGGCTCGCCGTTGCATGACCACATGGCTGCCGCGCTGTCTAACCTTCTCAAAGCCGTGAGCGGCCAGAATTGCACAAACCTGTTTTCCGGAAAGCGGTTTGAGCTTACCCAATCGCGACTTCCAGTTGGGTGACATACACCTCGCCATGTAAGCGCTGGTTCACTTCTTCCTTCGGGGCGCACTCGAAAAACAATTCCAATGCCTCACGGAGGTTATCGCGGGCCTCATCCACGGTTTTGCCCTGACTTGCGATATCCAGTTCAGGACAAAGCGAGACATATCCGTCTCCTTCGCGTTCAATCACGGCTGTCAGCATTCGATTCATGGCGATCTCCTTCCGGGTTATGCCGGATTATAGCAGGTCATGCAGATAAGATGCATGGGTATCCAGATTGTTGTCTATCAGGGATGCAGACTACATCTCCGCATACATGGACGAAACTCGCATGATCTTGTTACTGCCGAAGGGCCTCAAAGCTCAATGCCGGTTGACGATCCGCTTCCTTCTGAACAACTGTTTGCAATACCGATGCAGCGATGCTGTCGGCGAGGCCCAATCCTTTCTCAGTCAGATTTAATCGTTCGGATGTGACATTCAAACAACCGTTTTTCTCCCACGGTGACAATGCGTCACCGAACAGTATTTCAGGGTCAGCGCCAAAGCGCGCCTTAAACCACTCGCGGGAGATGCCATCCGTGCGGCGCAGCCCCAGCCAGACGGATTCTGCCGCTGCTTGCGGCGTGGATAACTGTTCCCGGCTGTTGATAGCGCTTCCGGTATCAGATGCAGATTTAATGTACGTCTCGGGAGATCGCATATTGCTGTAACGTATAATACCGTTATCGGGCGTATCCCATTTTCCCGCGGCACCGGCGCCGATGCCGATATAATCGTGATATTGCCAATAGCCATCGTTGTGTCGGCAGCGCATGCCTGGTTTCGAGAAATTGGAGATCTCATATGCAGCGTATCCTGCTTGTGCAAGCCGTTCGCGCGTTTGCATGAGGAAGCTGAGTGAAAGGTCTTCGCCCGGTAAATGAAACGGGGTTTGTTTGTGGCGAACGGCCAGTTGCGTGTGCGGTTCTACCGTCAACTGATAACAGGAGACATGCTCCGGTGCGAGCGAAAGCACTTGTTCCAGATGATGCCTCCAGGTTTTGATGGACTGATCAGGCAAGCCATACATCAGGTCAAGGCTGATTTGTTCAAAGCCAACATTGCGCGCTGCTTCATAAGCTGTAATGACTTCCTGACCGCTATGAATACGTTCCAGCCATTTCAGTTCCTTGTCATCAAAGCTTTGAGCACCGATGGATAAACGATTGATGCCTGCACTCCGGTAATCCGCGAAACGTTCCGCTTCGGCAGTTCCCGGATTGGCTTCCAATGAAATTTCGGCATGGCGATTTATCTCGAACAGTTGCCCGGTCATGCTCAGTACCGCCTGAATCAGTGATGGTGGCGCAAGAGAAGGCGTGCCGCCGCCGAAGAAGATGGTTTGAATAGGGCGGTCGGCGTATTGCGGCTGTGCGGACCAGTACGAAAGTTCATGCAGCAGCGCCTGCTGATAGGTGTTCCATGGCGGCGATTGCCGTACATGTGAGTTGAAGTCGCAATACGGGCATTTGTGGATACAGAAGGGGATGTGCACATACAGATGTAAAGGCGAGTTACGCATCGGCAGATTTACAAAAGCACGATTTCGAAATGTTCCGGCTCCAGCTTGTCTTCACTCTTGAGCATGATTTCCTTCTTCAGGAAACGTTCCAGCCCGTTGATGCTGTCACTTTCTTCGCCGAGAAGAAGATCGATGATATCGGGATGAGCGACCACCATCAGTTTATCACATGGATAGGCCCGCGCTTCGGCGACCACTTCGCGAAAAATATGATGACAAATCGTAATCTGACTGCGGATATGTCCCGTTGCATCGCAGTGTGGGCACTCCTGCATCAGGGTTCGCTCCAGTGATTCGCGGGTGCGTTTGCGTGTCATTTCCACCAGGCCGAGTTCAGAAAGGTGGACAATATGGGTTTTGGCATGATCGCGGGCCAGCGCCTCTTCCAATACTTCCAGAAGCCGCCGTTTGTTTTCTTCTTCCTGCATATCAATGAAATCCACGACAATGATGCCGCCCAGATTACGCAAACGGAGCTGATGTACGATTTCATGTACGGCTTCAAGGTTGGTTTTGAAGCTGGTTTCTTCCATGGTACGCGAAGCAGTAAACGAACCGGAATTGATATCAATGGCAATCAGCGCCTCAGTCTGGTCAATGACGATGTGACCACCGGATTTCAATTCCACGCGGCGCTTCAGTGCACGGTTAATTTCCTCTTCCACACCATAGACATCGAAAATGGGACGTTCGCCCGGATAATAGTACAGATGTTTGACCACATCGGGCATGAATCGTTTGGCGAAAGACATCATGCGTTCGTAGGCATCGCGCGAATCCACATGAATTTTTTCCACTTCATCATCCACGAAATCGCGCATGACCCGCAGGTAAAGATTGAGTTCCTTATGAACCAGCGAGCCAGCCGCCGCGTGGTGCAGGCGATTTTCAATATCATTCCACAGACGCAACAGGAAGTTGATATCCTGTTCCATTTCAGACAGGAGATGCCCTTCGGCTACGGTGCGGATAATCAGGCCACCCTTTTCCGGCTTCAGACTTCTGCCAATTTCCAGCAAACGCTCACGTTCCTCCGGAGTTTCAATGCGATGCGCGATACCCACATGGTCAAAATTCGGAAGGTAGACCAGATAACGGCCAGCCAGACTGATGAGACTGGTCAGGCGGGGGCCTTTGGACGAGATCGGATCTTTCGAAACCTGTACGGTTAATTGCTGATTCTCCACAAGCAAGCTGGATATATCGAGTATTTGACGCTGGGAGGAAGCGGAGGGTTCAGCATGCATATCTTCTTCCATGTCCTCCGGTTCAATATCACGTTCCGCTTCATCATTATTCGTGCGATCTTCCGGCATGGCAATATCACCGGCATACAGAAAACCCGCACGGGGCAGGCCAATGTCCACAAAAGCTGCCTGAATACCCGGCAGAACGCGCTGCACCCTGCCGCTGTAAATATTTCCTCTCAGGCCGCGTTCGCGTTCGCGCTCGATGTAAATTTCTTCCGCCTGACCGTTCTCCACTCGGGCAATTCGGGTTTCAAACGGGGTGACGTTCACCAGTAATTCAGCGCTCATGGTGCTGTGACCTGTTTCAGCATGGATAGAGTCAGGCGGACAGGCAAACCAATCACGTTGTCGAGTGGTCCATCAATTGATCGTACAAAGCTTGCGGCGCCACCCTGGATTTCATAAGCGCCAGCCTTGTCCAATACCTCGTTGTGATCGAGATAAGTTTCGATTTCTTCGCCCTGCAGATCAAAGAAATGAACATGCGTGCATGCGCAATCAATCAACTGATGGTTTCCAAAGCGCACACAAACACCGGTATGGACCTGATGCGAACTTCCTGCAAGACACCTGAGCATTTTGCGCGCTTCACTCATATCTGCAGGTTGTCCCATGGGGTTGCCGTTCAGGGATACCAGCGTATCGGCGGCGATGACAGGATGCTGTGCATTGGCAATGGTGGCAGCCTTTACTTTGGCCAGGCGCAGAACGGATGTTCTTGCATCCTCTCCGGGTAGTAATGCTTCGTTGGCATGCGCCGGGCGAACCTCTACAGCCAGCCCTGTTGCCTGCAAAAGTTTCAGCCTCCGCGGCGATTTGGATGCCAGAATAACTTGCATGGGGCCATCCTAGCTGGTTTGAGAGGTTCTGTTGAGAGTGCAACCTTTCTTGACGCTACTGTGTAGCGCTTTACGATGCGTACAAGGTGAATACCAACAACAACGTTAATAAAGCCACATTTAATCCACTTGAGGAAGCTGCTGAACTTTGCGGCGGTGAACTTCTGGCGGTGGACGATTGTATCCGCGAACAGCTCAGTTCGGACGTGATGATGATTCCCGCCATTGGTAACTACATTGTCGATAGCGGCGGTAAGCGCTTGCGCCCTTTATTGTGCATCCTGTCCGCCAGACTTTTCGGGTATCAGGAACAGCGGCATATCCCTCTGGCTGTGGTCGTGGAGTTTCTGCATACCGCTTCCCTGTTGCATGATGATGTCGTGGATTCTTCGGGTGTGCGCCGCGGCACGCCGTCCGCGAATGGCGTATGGGGCAATCAGGCCAGCGTGCTGGTCGGTGATTTCCTGTTTTCACGCGCCTTCGAGATGATGGTTGAGAATGACCAGATGGATGTTTTGCGGTTGCTTTCGAAGGTATCCAACACACTGGCCGAAGGCGAAGTTCTGCAACTGGTGCGTACCTTCCATCTGGAAATGACCGAGGCCGAATATCTCGAGGTTATCGAGCGCAAGACCGCCATTCTTTTTTCCGCGGCTGCCGAGATTGGCGCGCGCATCAGTGGGCAGGATGATGCTGTGATCGAACGCATGGCGGAGTATGGCATGTGCCTGGGCGTTGCCTTTCAGTTGATGGACGATGCTCTGGATTATGCTGCGGAGACCGAGGATGTGGGTAAGCCGGTGGGGCATGATCTGGAAGAGGGAAAGATTACCCTGCCGCTCATCCGTGCGATGGATAACAATGCCATGCTGACCAGAATAGTCGCCGGTATCGCGGAACGGGGGACGTATGCCGAAGGTGAACGGGAGGAGGTGCGGCAGGCGGTGAATGATGCAGGTGGAGTCAAACGTTGTCTTGAAACGGCAGCCGAATATGCCGTGCGGGCCAAACACGCCTTGCCTGAGCATGGCGATACCGGGGTTTTGCGGTTGTTGGCTGAACTAGCGGACTTTTCAGCTCGAAGGTCTTATTGATTTAACCTGCATTATTCATGAATCGCCGTGATGCTTGCGCAGGAACTTTGTTCACAACGGACAGCGTGGCCCCGAAGCGGCCATTCCGGGAAAGGAGACCGTAGCCATGCCTACGGACGACCGATCAGGTGAATTGCGCTTGCGCAAGAGAATATCCCCTGGGGGACGAGGGGTTCGGTGCGGACAAAGGAACCAACAAGGGTGCGGCAGTATTTGTGAAAATGCAGGTTAAGTTGCGGACGATGGTGTCTTGCGAGGGGACGGTTGTCCGCTTATGATGCGCGCCCATTCATGGGTGCATTGATGACTTCCTGTGAAGTCACCAATCAATGGTTATATTCGGGGTGTGGCGCAGCCTGGTAGCGCGTACCGTTCGGGACGGTAAGGTCGGAGGTTCGAACCCTCTCACCCCGACCATCTTTATTTTTTTGTGACCTGGGTCACGACTTTTGTCGAAAAATCAGTTATGATGAAGTCGTAAAAAGGCTACCCGTGGCTTTTTGACTGTCCATTCATCGGCTATGCTTGCACAGTAGGTATGCCGGGAGGCTGAGCATGGCGGAAGTGAAGACGAAAAAACCGGATGTGAAATTGAAAAAAAGAGTGATTACTGATGAGGGTATCAGCGTCATTCACACACTGGACGGTAAGGAACAGATTGAACTGGTGGCTGCCGGTGAGATTTCCCTGTTGCCACAACTGGCTGCTTCCCGGCCAGCACGGCGGGCGGATAAAAAGCCGCTGGATATGGATGTGATTATTGAATCCGTAGCCCGATCCATTGCAACGACCCAGGATCAATACAAATGCATCATGTTTACGGATCTTGTCGGCTCTACTGAATACAAACGCCGTATGGGACATACCAAGGGCTTTATGCGTAATCGCGTGTTTTGCGATACCTGTGAACGTGGCGTGGAGCGTTTCGATGGCATGGTTGTCAAGCGTCTCGGAGATGGCGTCATGGCGGTATTTGAGTCGGCAATGGATGCGGTTCTGACAGCCCTGATAATCCGGCGCACCATTGAAGCGAGTCGGCGTAAATTAAAGAAATTGATTGGTCCCGTACAATATCGTATCGGTATTACATGCGGTTATGTGAAGGAGATATCCGGCGATGCTCCCGACTATATCGGACACGCAATGGACAAGGGTGCGCGTATCGAAAGTGTGGCCAAAAACAATCAGGTATT
>BTQQ01000065.1:0-9101 GCA_036985955.1 Zetaproteobacteria bacterium
CTCTGATGATGTCCATGACAAGAGATCACCGGCACATGATTGATAGCCTTCCTTCATGCACATAATTTAGTCCTTTGTATCAACCTGAAATAACATGATATTTCACCGGGTGGGTGCGGTTTCTGACATTTATTTCACCCTCTTTCTCTGCATGGATAAATCCCCGACACCGGTGAAATGTCTTATCTCCCATCATCACTGTATTGCCTTCAGCCATTTGTTCGAACCGGGCGGCAATATTCACGGTATCCCCGATTACCGTATAATCCATGCGATTTCTTGAACCAACATTGCCAATAACGACATTGCCAGTATTGATACCGATGCCCACTTTAAATTCAGGTTTGTTTTGCTGCCTTCGCAGGGCCATCAATTCACGTAATTTGTTTTGCATGGCAAGAGCCGACCTGACAGCGTTTTTCGGAGCCTGATCTCCTGTATCGATGATACCAAACACAGCCATCAGTTCATCACCGACGAATTTATCCAGAATGCCCTGGTGCTCAAAGATGATATCCACCATGATATCAAAGTACTCATTGAGCATGGTGATAATCTCTTCAGGTTGCATGTGTTCGGACAGGGTGGTGAATGAACGAATATCGGCGAACAAAATGGTTACTTCTCTGGTTTCATTCTGAAGTGGCAAATCTTCTCCCGAATCCACAATCTGCTCCACAATATTCTGTCCCACATAACGGCCGAGACGGTGGCGTATAATTGCCTCGTCTTTGAGCCGCTGCTGATAGACCTCTATATCTCTGGCATACAGCATCATCCTGGTGGTTACCTCGCGGTAATTCCTGTTCGATTTGTCCATCTCGCTCAGCATGGTGTTGAATGAATGCGCAAGATCGGACAACTCACAGGGTACATGCTTATCCACCTCGATGGGTTTCCTTATCTTCGCGGTTAGCGCCATACGAACCTTGTTGCTCAGCGTTTGAAGTTTGTTTCCGCTTCTGCGAAGCAAAGTCAGACCGAGAAGGTGTGAACAGAAAGCAGCGGCGGCGGCCAACAGAATTCCCTGTGTAATATCCGCATGAATGGCTATGATGACATAAACCGCTAACAGAAACGGAATCATCCCGATAAGACTGAAGGCTATGTCAAATATGTCCTGAAGACTTTTGTCTTTCTGCCCGTTCATTCAGAGTTCCCGCCGGTTTGATCACGGACAACACTGTTAAATGCCATCAGATCATCCATAAACACCCCGATGCGGGATCCGGCCGGTTTGTTCGACGAACCGCCTTCCTGTTCGCCTATCCAGGCAACTATAGCCTCGCCCTGCATGGTGGCATTCATCTTGTCCGTTCCTGGCAGACGGATGCTTAAGAACAGGCGTTGGCCGACGCTGTACATGTCCGGGCAGACGCTGAAAAAGCAGGCGCCGCCATCGGAAATATCCCGCAAACAGGCATCTTCGAGATAATGCCGGATTACCTCCTCCAGAGCGTAAACTTCCACTTTAAACTCAACTGGAAATCGCTCGAATTCCCTTTGCCCCGTACCTTGGTTTTCCATAACTATTCCTTCTTTATCCGGTACAACCTGTTTAAGATAATATCAGCATTGCATGGTTCCTTATACAGGGAGGACAAAGCTGAAGGTGCTTCCCTTGCCGGGTTCGCTTGCTTCCAGCCAAATAGTGCCGCCATGCATCTCAACCAGGCGTTTGCACAAAGCCAGCCCCAAGCCGGTGCCCTCGTACTTGCGGCTCAGGGACACATCAACCTGCTGGAAGGGCTGAAACAGCAAATCCTGATCCTCCCTGGCAATACCGATACCGGAATCGGTGACGGATACCTTGATGAATGCCGGAGGCATCAGGTTTTCGCGCACAGCCAATCTCTCATACACGGCCCCATGCTTGCGTCGTAGCGCGGTGGCCTTGATTCCCCGCACCTTTATGTTCACTTGACTATTGTCAGGTGCGAATTTCACTGCGTTGGACAACAGATTGGTCAGCACCTGCCTGATGCGCTGTTCGTCCACTGTAATAACACCGATGTCAGCCGGCACGTCGCGCTCCAGAGCGATGTGGTGCTGTTCGCTTGTATACCCGACCATGTTCACGGCATCATCAACAAGCAAATAAATATCGGTTTTATCAAGATTCAGTGGCATCTCTTCGGCTTCAATCCTGGACAAATCGAGAATATCGTTGATGATCGTAAGCAAATTCTGGCCACTTCTGGCGATATCACGGGCGTCCTCCTTATACGCGTCTGGCAGGGAGCCAGAATTTTCATTCACCATCAATTCCGAGAAGCCGATGATGGACGTCAGGGGCGTACGCAGTTCATGGCTCATATTGGCGAGAAAGGCTGATTTGGCCTGATTGGCCGATTCCGCGGTGTGTTTGGCCTCCAGCAGTTCGGCCGTGCGCTGCTTCACCTCCCCCTCCAGATTGGTCACCAGCCTGATATTCTCGATGGCCGTGGCTACCTGATTGGCAAAATTGCGCAGCATCCTGACTCTGTTTACATTGAAGAAATCCGGCTTGCAGCTATAGAGGTTGAATGTGCCAACAATCTTTTTCCTGGCGCAAACCAGGGGCAGAGCCATGCACGACTCAAGGCCATACTCCAGAGCCTTGTCACGCCAGGGAGAAAAGAGCGGGTCGGCCTCGAGGTTATTGCAGACCTGAGACTCACCCGTGCGGATGGCCCGGCCCGAAGGGCCCTGCCTTTTGGACGAATCATCCCACCGCACGGTAATCCCGGTGATGTACCCATTTTTCGGCCCATAAGTACAGGCTACTTTCAGTTCGCTGGAGCCGTCCTCAATAAGTCCGATCCAGCTCAGTTCCAGACTAAAGATGCCCAGGGTTGCTTCACACACTGCATGATAAAGGTCATCCGCATTCTGTATGCCGATGATATGTTGTGAGGCATTCGCCAGAAGCTCCATCTCACGGCTGTATTGTTTGTTTCGCTCTTCAGTTTGCTTGCGCTCGATGGCTATGCCGGCGATATGGGCTGACGAAGCAATCAATACCAGTTCGGCCTCAATCGGAGAGTGCGGTTTGTCAGAGTAAAGGGCAAATGTGCCGAGCACCTTGCCCTCCGTGCTGCGAACCGGTTTGGACCAGCATGCTCTCAAACCGTGCGCAAGCGCCAGATCCCTGTAATCTTCCCACAGTGGGTCGGTGGCAATGTCGTTGACAATGACCGTTTCATCCCTGAAGGCAGCGGTGCCGCATGGGTTGGCATTTGGCCCGATTGCGGTGCCGTCGATGGCTGTATGGTAGGCCTCGGGCAGATTGGGTGCGGAGCCTGCAAGCAGGTGTTTGCCACTATCGTCCAGGATCAGGATGGAGCTGCGCATACCGGGAATTTGTGATTCAATCATCAGATTCAACGCCTTCAATATCTCTTGCAACGGGCGCCCGGTAGCCAGCATTTCCAGCACATGCTTTTCTTCCCGCACAAAGCTCTCGGCCTGCTTTCGCTCGGTGATGTCACGTGCAATGCCCTCGATTGCTATGGGACGCTTCTCGTTGTCATGGATAATTTTACTCGTTATCGATGCAACCCTTTTGCTCCCGTCTTTATGCACCATCACTACTTCGAAATCATTTACTTTTCCATTTTGCACCAAACGATTCATGAGTTCCTTGCGTCGGGAAAGGTCAGCATAGAATTCCGTCAGGGAACGACCAATAACTTCTTCCGGTTTGTATCCTGTGAGGGGGAAGCAAGATGGACTAACAACCTCAAGTTCTCCTTCCATATTTGCTCGATAGTACATATCCTGAATGGATTCGAAGATTGCACGATAGCGCTGTTCACTCTGTTTGAGTTCTTCTTCTGCCTTCCGGCGCTCGCTGATATCGTGGGCAATCACCTGAACAGCGGGCTTGCCGATGTAATCAACTGGATTTGCATGGACTTCCGCATGGAAGATTTCGCCATCCAGCCGTTGTAGCTTTTCGTCAGCCATGGGCACAGGCCGCTGTTCCTGCAGTACCACTTGAATGCGCCGGGCCACTACTTCCCTCTCGCCCGGATCCACGAAATCCATCACCGCCTGACCGTTCAGGGCGTCAACATTGGGAGCTCTGAACATCTCTGCCGCCGCCGGATTGGCAAATACGACCTTGCCTTCCGAGTGAACCACTATGGCATCCGGAACAGCTTCTATAAGCGCCCTGTAACGCAACCCACTTTCACGAATTTCCCGGTTCAGACCACTCTCTTCCCGCAGGTTCATGTTTTCCCGCTTAAGCGATTGGTGGGACATCCAGTGCCGGATAACATGGCTCAACTCATGGGAATCAACCGGCTTTTCCAGGTAGTCCACCGCTCCCTCTCGCAGGGCCTTGATGGCATTATCCTTGCTCGCATAAGCAGAAACGATGATGACCGGACAGTCCGGATGATGCTGGTGAATATATTTTAGCAGTTCAATGCCGGATTTGTCCCCGAGAACCAAATCCACCAGTGCAAGATCAAACGGTTCATTGAGCAGGGCTATGGCTTGATCATAATTGGCAGCCTCGCGCACATGGAGTCCCATTTGCGCAATAATGGTGCGATACATCTCGCGAATAACGGGTTCGTCCTCCACCAGAAGTACATTGGGCTGGTTCATGGATGCCTCCTGTTTGATGGCGGTGGACAAAATACTCTGGGAACTTGCCGGGTTTATGAAAAATCTACTGCCGGGCTTCGGTAAAAAAGCTGCGGATGGTATCAACATTCCTGTCGTTCAGATTAGAATAAATTTCATCCAAAGCATTTGCTCTGGACTGGAAGACAGACAGGATATCGGGATCAAAATGTTCGGGTTTGGTGCGACCGTCACCTTGGGTGATGATTTTCACTGTTGTGTGATGATCAAACGCTTTCTTGTAGGGGCGCTTGCTGCGCAACGCATCATACACATCGCAAATCTGCATGAAGCGCGCTTCCAGTGGAATATCTTCACCCGCCAGACCCCGCGGATAGCCACTGCCATCCCAGCGCTCATGATGGCACAAAGCGATCTTGGCCCCGGCCTTCAGCCATGGTGAAGGATGATCCTTGAGGATTTTATACCCAATCGTTGTATGTGATTTCATAACCTTCCACTCGTCCGGTATATGTTTACCCGGCTTGAGAAGCACATGATCGGGGATACCGATTTTACCAATATCATGCATGGGACTGGCATGGAAAATCATCTCACTGAACTCGGCGCTTTGGCCCGTCTCCTCGCTCAGATAGCGGCAGTAATGACTGATCCGTTTGACATGCGCCCCGGTTTCATCATCCCTGTATTCGGCGGCCCGCATCAGTGTGAAAATGCTTTCCGTAAAGGATTCCCGCAGCTGTTGTGTCCGCTGCTTCACCTCATTCTCGAGGGTCTTGTTATAGTTTTTTATAAGATCAGCCGACTGTTTAAGACGCACAAGGTTTCTTACTCTCAGTTGAAGTTCATTAGGTTCAATGGGTTTGGTGATGAATTCCTCTGCTCCTAGGGAAAGCGCCCGGACGCGCGCCTGGCGATCGTCAAGGGCTGTAACCATGATAATGGGTATTTCACGGGTTCTCTCGTCCGTCTTAAGTTCGGTTACAACCTGAAAACCATTCATCCTGGGCATCATCACGTCCAGGAGAATTACATCGGGTTGATATGAATTGGCCAGTGTATACGCTTGGGGGCCATCCGCCGCTTCTTCAATGTCATGGTCCTCGGCAGCCAGAATCCGGCGCATTAACTTTCTTACCCTGGCTTCATCATCCACCACCAGTATTTTGATCTTTTGTGTATTGTTCATTCCAGACACCTTTTAATCTCGGTTATAAGCTGTTTATGGTGAATGGGCTTGGTAATGTATCCATCACACCCCCCGGCCAGCATCTTCTCCCTGTCTCCATCCATCGCAAACGCGGTAAGCGCAATAACGGGGATATCCCGTGTGGCAACATCACCCTTCAGAATGCTTGTGGCAGTCAGACCGTCTATGCCGGGCAACTGGATATCCATCAAAATCAGATCGGGATGCTCCTTTCGGGCCATCGCGATGCCCGTTTCAGCTTCACTCGCCGTGAGGATTGAATAACCTGCTTTCTCGACCAGCAGGGAAACAAGCTTCATGTTGGTGGGGTTATCTTCAATGATGAGTATTTTCATTATTTGTGCTTTCTCCTCAACAAGGTTTCAACCTCGGCCAGGAAGCGCTGCCTGTCGAAACAGCCTTTTTCCTCAATGGCCTGTACCTGCCGGGCGAGCGCATCACGCTCCCTTTGCTGTAGCATCATGGCGGTGATAACGATAATGGGGATGTCCCGCGCCTTTTCATTGCGTTTGAGATCATCAATAACCTCAAAGCCGTTCATGTCCGGCATCATCAAATCAAGCAAAATCAAGTCCGGTATGTCCTTGGCAACTTCTTCCAGACACGCCCTGCCATCGTACGCCGGGATGATTTCAAACATGGCGGCGTCGAAACAGGATGAAATCACCTTGACCGCTTTGGGGTCGTCGTCCACCAGCAGGATGCGCGGCTTTTTTTCGCGGCCGGGTTTAATGTTCAGGGAGGCGATAACATCAAGCAACTGCCTTTTCCTGAGTGGTTTCCGCAATATGGCATGGGTTCCCAGGGATAATCCTTTTTGAGTCTCCGATACGCCGGAAACGATGATCACCGGAATATTGGCAAACTCGGGATGCCTGGCCTTTTCATTCAGGAAGGCTAGACCGCTCATTTCCGGCATCCGCATATCCAGTGTGATAAGATCTGGCCGGGTTCTGCTCATGGCCTCCAGCGCCGCGTGGCCATTGGCAGCAATCATGACCTCATGACCGCTGTCCTCAAGATAGCATTTCAGCAATTGCGCATCCCTGGGGTTATCCTCGGCCACCAGAACCAGCGGACGCCTTTCCTTCTCGCTCCGCCTTTCCGTGTCGACCTCGTCCGCTTTGGCCATGACACCACTGCTTGCCCGCCGTATCTCGGCCATAAAGCTGCCATGATGAAAGCCGTCTTTTCCGATAATCTTCAGTACGCCACTATTCAATTCCTTACGATCCTGTTCGGTGATCACCTTGGCGGTGAGAATGATGATGGGGATGGCCTTTGTTTCTTCCTTGCCCTTGAGCGCATTCACCACGTCAAAACCGGTCACTTCCGGCATCATCAAATCGAGTACAATCAGATCCGGATGTTCGCGTATGGCCGTGTCGATTGCTTCAGCACCACCATAGGCGCGCAATGCCGTACAATGCCCACTTTCCAGGTGGCGGGAGACAAGCTCCACCGCCTTGGGATCGTCATCCACCACCAGCACCTTCAATGGCTGCCCGGCCTTGCCGCAGCTAAAACCAAGCGTTGAAATGGCTTCGGTAAGCTGCTTCTTGCTCACCGGCTTCTGCAATACGCTGGAAGCGCCAAGCGAGATAGCTTTCCTTTCGTTGCCATCGGCAACAATGGAGACAATAACTACGGGGATGGAAGCAACGCTTTCCCGCTTTTTCATCTCTGTCAGAAAATCCCAGCCGTCCATGCCGGGAAGCAGGATATCCAGACTGATTAAATCAGGCGTGTTGTCCTTGAGCCAGTCCAGGGCATCCTCGGCCGTGGCCGCCCTGAAGCTGCGGTAGCCTTCGTCTTCAAGCTGTACGCGCATGAGATCGGCTGCGTGACTGTCATCTTCAATGATGAGAACCAGCGGCGCATCCCCTCCGGGTTTAGCCTTTGCCATTGTCCTGACGGGGCGTGGAACAGTTTCATCTTCATCCCCGTTTGCCTCCCGGTAGGGCAGCCAGACGGTGAAGGTGCTGCCACGGCCTTCCTCGCTTTCCACGGCTACTGCCCCGCCATGCAATTCGGCCAGTCTTTTCACCATCACCAGTCCCAGACCGGTGCCCTTGAATTTCCGGGAAAGCGAACTGTCCACCTGGGTGAAGGGCTGGAAGAGCTTCTCCTGATCCTTCCGGCTAATGCCGACGCCTGTGTCGGCAACGGAAATTTCAAGGAAATCGGCGTTCTGTGAGGTGGGAGAGGTAAGGCATGAGGAGTGTTCATTGCTCCTTTCTAATGCCTCGCCCTTCACTCTGCGCGCGGACACGCGCACGGAACCGCCGTCAGGCGTAAACTTTATGGCGTTGGACAGCAGGTTATAAACCATCTGCTTGGCCCTTCTGGCATCCATGCGGCAGGTCTCCACCTCATCGCCGATATCCAGGTTGAGTTTGATATGATGCGCCATAGCCTTTTCCCGGATGATGGACATGCTGTTGCCCAGCAGTTCCGGCACATCCACATTCCCTAAATCCAGTTCCATCCTGCCAGCCTCAATCTTGGACAGATCGAGGATATCGTTGATCAGACTCAGAAGGTGGTGGCCGCTGTCAAAGATGTCGCCGATGTATTCGACCTGTTCCTTACTCATCTCGCCCATAACGCCATCTTTCAATACCTCGGAAAAGCCGATAATGGCGTTCAGCGGTGTGCGCAGTTCGTGACTCATATTGGCCAGAAATTCTGATTTCATACGGTTGGCCTTTTCCAGTTCGCTATTCTTTTGGGCGATTTCCTCACCGCGCTGTTTGAGTTGATCGGAAAGCGCCTTCAAGTCGCCATACTGCCTGATGTTGTTCATGGCCACGCCAAGCTGGATGACAAGCCGCTCGATAAAGACGCCGTCCAGATCAATCAACGGCTTGCTAGCGGCCAATACCAGCACGCCCAGCAACTTGTCCTGAAAAGAGATCGGGGCGGCAATGACAGCTGCCGGTTTGAATTTAAGTATTCCGGTTTCAATGGCAAGTCCACCCTCTGCATCCACTTCATCAAGTAACGACAGCTTGCCTTCGATGGCCACCTGGCCGATCAGGCCCTCGCCGCGCTCAAATTCGCTTTTCAGCGTATCCGGTGCGCCGTGGCTGACGGCGAGTTCAAGCCTGCCGCTCCACTCGTCATAGGCGTAGATGGCGGAGACGGGGAAGGGGTGGTGACCGGCCAGAATCGAAAGCAGGCCGGAGAGCGCCTTGTCCCGATCGTAGGTGGAGGAAAACAGCGCCATGGCTTTTGCGTAGGAATGATCGTAGCGGCCGCGCAGCTCCAGTTCACGGTTCTTTTCGGCAATGGCCTGCTCGGTGGCCCTGCG
>BTQQ01000066.1:0-9081 GCA_036985955.1 Zetaproteobacteria bacterium
CCAAGAATGGTCAGTGCCTCGTCGATTTCCGCTGATGTCACATTCAGTGGCGGCAAAAAGCGTAGTACATTGGAGCCCGCACGCAATAAAAGCAAACCGGATTCACGGCAGCGGGTAATCGTGTCGGTCACATCGCAGCTTAATTCAGCGCCGATGAGCAGGCCCTGGCCACGTATTTCCTGTATGACAGGATGTGTTCGCTGTATCGTTTTAAGTCCCAGCAGCAGGTGCCCTCCCTGTGCACGGGCGTTTTCCAGCAGTCCTTCCTGCTCAATCACATCAAGCACGGTCAACGCCGCAGTGCAGGAAAGCGGGTTGCCGCCAAAGGTGCAGCCATGCGTTCCGGGGCTAAAAGAAGCCGCTACGGATTCGCTTGCCAGCATGGCGCCAATGGGTACGCCACCGCCCAGCCCCTTGGCCAGTGTAAGGATATCCGGCCGCATGCCGGTATGCTCAAAGCCGAACATTTCGCCTGTGCGTCCCACGCCGGTTTGCACTTCATCCAGCATCATCAGAATACCGGTATCGTTGCACAATTTACGCACACCCCGCAGATAAGCATCGGGTATTACATTGACACCGCCTTCGCCCTGAACAGGTTCAAGCAGAATCCCGGCCGTGTCGCCGCCTACAGCATCTTTCAGGGCACTCATATTGCCCAGCGGTACATGGACAAAGCCCGGAGGCAGGGGATCAAAGCCGGTTTTTACCTTATCCTGTCCGGTGGCGGACAGTGTATTGAGGGTGCGCCCGTGGAATGACCGGGTGGCGGTGATAATGGTGCGTCGCGGGCTATTCTGATCGTACCAGTATTTCCGTACCAGCTTGATCGCCGCTTCGTTCGCTTCTGCCCCGGAATTACAGAAAAAGGCACGTTCCAGTCCGGCAAGCTGCGTCAGTTTAGCCGCCAGCTTTTCCTGGGAAGGGATATGAAACAGGTTGGAGCAGTGCAGCATGGTTTTCATCTGCTCACTGATGGCCTGAACCAGCGCCGGATGGGCATGCCCCAGCGTGTTGACCGCAATGCCGGAGATGAAATCAAGATATTCTTTACCCGTATCATCCCATGCGCGTGCACCACTTCCCCGCACCAGCCGCACGGGATAACGGGCATACGTATTCATAATCGCCTGACTGTTCATTCGCCATAGTCTAGAGATGAATGTGCCGGAACGCATCTTTGTGGCGTAATGTGTATTGGATTTGTTAGGCTTGGCTGATGATTCCAGAAGATAGGTTGCATCGCGTGCGTATCAAGGTATGCGGAATTACGCGGATTGAGGATGCACTATTGGCTGCGAGCCTCGGCGTGGATGCAGTTGGTTTTGTGTTTTACGATAAATCCCCACGCTTTATCCCACCCATGAAAGCCGCGACAATTATCCGCGCATTACCGCCATTTGTGTCGGCTGCCGGTCTGTTTGTTAATCCCGGTCAGGATGAGATTGACGATGCATTGAAACATTGCCCCCTGGATGTATTACAACTCCATGGCGAAGAAACACCGGAGTTTTGCGAAGCCCAGACCCGCCGTGTGATCAAGGCTGTGCCCGTCCATGAAAAGACAGATTTGAAAATGGCCCATGCCTACGATTGCCCGGTATTGCTGGATGCCAAAGCGCCCAAAGGAATGTATGGGGGCACTGGAGAAACGTTCGATTGGGCGCTGCTGGACGGGTTTGAACATGCACATCCGCTCATCCTTGCCGGTGGACTGGATATGGAAAATGTGCGACGGGCGTTAAGCGTTCGCCAATGGGATGCACTGGATGTATCCTCTGGCGTGGAATCCATGCCCGGTGTAAAAGATGCTGAAAAACTGCACCGGTTTATAACCATAGTACGCCAAAATGGAAGTTAAGACTGACACTTTTTGTCAGTTCCCTCGCAAATTGCCTGATATTTCACCCATACGGACTGGCACATGTCTTGCGCATTGCCGGGAAGTCTCAGAGGAGCCGTATTGTTAAACAAATTATCGGATGTTCCTGAATCCACCTACGATTTTTCTATTCGCCATGCACCGGATGCAGGCGGTCATTTTGGCCGTTTTGGCGGCAAGTATGTTGCGGAAACGCTCATGGGACCGCTGGCTGAACTGGAAGCAGCTTTTTTTGAGGCATGGGAGGATGAGGCGTTCCAGCGTGAGCGTATGCGTCTGCTGCATGAGTACGCCGGACGCGCCACGCCTTTATATCATGCCGAACGCCTGTCGCAGGAGAATGGCGGCGCGCAAATATGGCTCAAACGCGAGGATTTAACGCATACAGGTGCGCATAAAATCAACAATACCATCGGGCAGGGGCTGCTGGCCCGCCGGATGGGCAGAAAACGCGTTATTGCTGAAACGGGCGCTGGCCAGCATGGCGTGGCTACGGCCACCGTCGCCGCCATGTTCGGTATGGATTGCGATGTGTACATGGGGCGCGAGGATGTTGAGCGGCAAATGCCCAACGTGCTGCGCATGCGGCTTCTCGGCGCCAATGTTATCCCCGTGGATTCGGGTACGGCGACGCTCAAGGATGCCCTGAACGACGCTTTGCGCGACTGGGTAGCCAGTTGTGCGGATACCTTTTATATCATTGGTACCGTGGCTGGCCCACATCCCTACCCGTTGATGGTACGCCAGTTCCATGTGGTTATTGGTCAGGAGGCGCGTGCGCAAATGCTGACTCAGGCCGGAAGGCTCCCGGATGTGGCTGTTGCCTGTGTCGGCGGCGGTTCCAATGCCATGGGCTTGCTGCATCCCCTGCGTGATGATCCGGTGCGTCTTGTTGCTGTCGAAGCGGCTGGCAGGGGCCTGGACACCGGAGCACATGCCGCCTCGCTGGCAGCCGGCAAACCGGGAATCCTGCACGGCAACCTGACCTACCTCCTTGAAAACGAGGAAGGGCAAATTCAGGGGACACACAGCATTTCCGCCGGACTCGATTACCCGGGTGTCGGACCGGAATTGTCCGCCATGCTGGAAGCTGGCGAACTGGAACTGGATACGGCGACGGATGACGAAGCACTGGATGCTTTTCGCAAGCTGACGCGGATTGAGGGAATTATTCCGGCGCTTGAATCCAGCCATGCGCTGGCCGCCGGATTCCGTATCGCGGCGGCCATGCGCCCGGATCAGCATGTGCTGGTGAATCTTTCGGGCAGGGGCGATAAGGATATGAACACGGTCTTTAAGGCCTTGGGCTGGACAGAGGGTGCGGCATGAGTCTGGATCGTCTGGCCAACTGTTTTGAAGCCTGCCGCAGTGAAAACCGTGCCGCACTGATCGGCTATCTGACAGCAGGCGATCCTGATCCGGAAGTTTCAGCACAACTGTTGCAGACTCTGGCCAGGCATGCGGATATTGTAGAAATCGGCATGCCGTTTTCCGATCCGATGGCGGACGGCCCGGTGATCCAGGCGGCGAGTGAGCGGGCGCTGGCTGCCGGAACAACGATGAAAGACGTGTTTCGACTGGCATCACAGACGCGCAAGCAAAGCCCTGCTGCCGGTATTGTCCTGATGGGATATGCCAATGTGGCCTATGCCATGGGCTATGACGCATTTGCCTGCCAGGCAGCACTGGCCGGTGTGGATGGTGTGTTACTGGTGGATATTCCACCGGAGGAGTCGGCTGAAGTAGATGCCGCCCTGGCCGAACATAAGCTGCACAGTATCCGGCTGGTTGCTCCGACCTCTTCGGAAGCGCGCCGGGAACTGGCGGTCCGGTCCGCAGGTGGTTTTATTTATTACGTATCATTGACTGGCATTACGGGTGCGAAGATGGGAGAGATGGAGGAAATTAATCACCAGATCACGCGGTTGCGGAAACAGTCCGACTTGCCCATCTGTGTCGGATTTGGCATCAAAACACCGGAACAGGCAACAAAAGTGGCGGCCTTCGCTGACGGTGTGGTGGTGGGCAGCCAGTTTGTTTCGCAGATTTCCGAGCATTTTTCCGATCATTGTGCCATGATTGAGGCTATGGACGGTGTTGCGGGGGAAATGCGCAAGGCGATGCAACGGGAGAATGCAGGTTGAGAATCAAGGTTCTTGGCTGTTATGGCGGACAGTTACTGGGGTTTCATTTGACCTCGTTTCTGGTCAACGATTCTATTCTTCTGGATGCCGGCTCGCCTACCGAAGGGCTGGACCTCGAAGGCCAGTTCAGTATTCGTCATATTTTTCTGTCGCATACCCATTTGGACCATATCAAGGATATTGCCTTCCTCGCCGATAATCGGTCGCTTAAACGGTTGGGGGGAGCCAAGGGAAATCGTCAAATAATTGTCCACAGCCTGAAGGAGAATCTCGACGTGTTACGCGGTCACTTCCTGAATAATCAGGTGTGGCCCGACTTTACCAAGATACCCAGTGCTGATGACCCTATTCTTGCATTTGAAGAGATCAGGCCTGAGGAGCCTGTAGAAGCAGATGGTGTGACGATAACAGCAATTTCTGTCAATCATCCTGTTCCATGCACCGGTTTTCTGCTGGATAAAGACGGACAGCAATTCATCTACACGGCGGATACCGGCCATACGGACCGAATCTGGGAAGTGGCCAATGCCCAACCCAATCTCAAAGGAATTATCATGGATTGCTCATTCCCCAATCATTATCAGCATCTGGCGGACATCAGCGGCCATTTAACGCCGAATGGCATGGCCAAAGAGCTGGCAAAATTTAACAAGCTCGGAGATGTTCCCGTATACCTGTATCATATGAAGCCGGAAACACTCAATGTGTTAACGGCGGAGGTTGAATCATTATATTTACCCCATCTGCGCATGCTCACGCAGGTGGATGAACTCCTTTTTTAGTGGTTACATAAAAAATGAACTGGATTACACGTCTTATTGAACGGCCTTCGGCCATGCTGGGTGGTTCGAAGCAGGACATGCCGGAAGGCTTGTGGATCAAATGTCCAGATTGCTGTGAGGCGGTTTACAACAAGGAGATGCAACGCAGCCTGATGGTATGTCCCAAGTGTGGTCACCACCACCGCATCTCCGCTGAGCAGAGGGCCAAATTTCTCTTCGATGCCAACACGTTTGAGCAACTTGACACCGATTTACGTTCTCAGGACCCGCTTGATTTTCGTGATAAAAAGAAATACCGGGATCGTATCAAGGATGCTTCCAAAAAGGCGGGAGATGAGGACTCGGTGCGCAATTATCTTGGTGATGTTGGGGGGCAGACAGTCTCGGCGTCAATTTTCGAGTTTGGTTTCATGGGCGGCAGCATGGGGGCCGTGGCCGGTGAAAAAATCGTACTCGGAATGGAACGTGCGCTGGAGCGGCGTTGTCCGTATCTGCTGATTGCGGCATCCGGAGGCGCCCGTATGCAGGAAGGCGTGCTGTCCCTGATGCAGATGGCGAAAACATCCGCTGTCGCCAAGCGTCTGAAGGATGCGAAAATCCCCTTTATCTGTCTGCTGACACATCCAACCATGGGTGGCGTTTCCGCATCCATTGCATGGTTGGGCGATATTATTCTGGCAGAGCCCGGAGCACTCATCGGTTTTGCCGGACCAAGGGTGATTAAAGAAACCGTGAACCAGGAACTGCCCGAGGGTTTTCAGCGGGCCGAGTTTCTTTTGCAACACGGCCTGATCGATGACATTGTAGACCGACGTGAATTGCGTGATGGTTTGAAGAATTTATTTGGCCAACTCTTACAGCGTCCTTACCGGCAGGTTGCGGAAGGCTAACAACAACATTAATAAAGCCACATGCAGCGGCTTGCCCGGAGGGAGTCTCACAGGCGGCCCGGCTTCGCGCTACGGCGCTTGGCAAGGGAGCGGCCATTCCCTGCGCACCATGCATTGATCCGAACCACCTGTGGGACTTTGCACATGGCTTTATTAATGTTGTTGTTAGTAGTTCCAGAAGAACGGTTAAATTTCATACTTAATGACGAAAAACCAAAAATTATCTGTTGAATCCTTGCTGTCGAGTCTGGGTTCGCCAGCGGCGGATCGGGATTATCGACCGGGGCATCTGCGCATGCATGCCCTGCTGGTAGATATGAATCTTAACCGGCCCCGGTTACGTATCCGCATAGCCGGCACCAATGGCAAAGGCTCCACTGCTTTCATGCTGGCCCGTGCGCTGCAAAAGGCAGGTCTTACCGTTGGACTTTATACCTCACCCCATATCCATGCGTTCAATGAGCGCATCCGAATCCATGGGAGGCCGGTGACCGATGCGAAAATTATCCCTGTTCTGGAAGACATGGTACCTGCCGCCATGAATATCGGCGCATCTTATTTTGAGGTGGCGACGGCGTTGGCGCTATCCCTCTTTTCCACGGCACGGGTTGATGTGGAAATTCTGGAGGCGGGTGTTGGGGCGCGCATGGATGCCACGACGGCTGTTCCCGCGGATATGGCGTTGATAACCCCCATTGCTCTGGACCATCAGGCATGGTTGGGCGATACACTGGCTGTCATTGCCGGCGAAAAGGCGTATGCCATGCAGGGTTGCCGCTGGGCGATCAGTGCGCCGCAGGCCGAGGATGTTGCTGACATTTTACAGCGTCACAGGGTGGATATTGAGTTTGTTTCAGGTGAAGAGAACTTTCCCCCGTTAAAAATGGCGGGAGATCATCAGCGATGCAATGCGTCGCTTGCCTGTGCCGCAGTCCGCCGTCTTTGTGTGGAAGGTGAAGTGGCGGCGGATTTGCCGTTGATGATGAAGGCCGTGGCGGATACCGAAGTTCCGGGTCGGTTGCAGCATATCCGCTGGCATCATCGTCACATCTGGCTGGATGCAGCGCATAACATGCATGCCATACGGGCATTATTGCCTTCGCTTCATGTTCTCGCCAAGCCCTTCGATGGCATTCTGGTATTTACGCGCGAGGATCGTGACCTTGCCGATGCATTACCGCTATTGCGGCCCTTCACTCGCAGGCTGGTGGCGCAACATGGTCAAGCCGGGTGCTGTGATGCAAACTATAATTCCTTGCAGAACGCACTGGATGCGGAAATAGCAGGAAAAGAAAATGGCTCTTTTCTGGTGTTGGGCTCATTCACCAGCGTGGCAGCTTCCGAATCGTGGCTTATGGAGAATCGTGAACAGGCCCTAGAGTAGGATAATGCTCAGTCGTCGTCGACCGTAAAGCCTTCCGCGCCCCGGCGCATGCCGACGGGGCCTGTACGCGTCATCTCGATCACACCATGTGGTTCCAGCATGCGCAGAAAGGCATCGAGCTTCCTGGCCTTGCCGGTCAGTTCCAGCGTATAGCTGGATTCGGACACATCCACCACATTGGCGCGAAATACCTCGGCCATGCGCAGTACTTCGGCGCGTGTGGCCTCCGATGCGCGCACCTTAATCAGAATCATTTCACGCTCCATATGTTCCTGGCGCGTTAAATCCTCGGTTTTGATGACTGGAATCAACTTGTTCAACTGTTTCTTGATCTGTTCGATCACATGCTCATCACCGCGTGTCACCAGGGTCATACGGCTCATCGAGGCATCCAGGGTCGGAGCGACGTTGAGGTTTTCAATATTGTAACCGCGAGCTGAAAACAGGCCGGCAATGCGCGTGAGTACGCCGAATTCATTTTCCACCAGCACAGTAATCGTATGCCTCATGCCAGCACCATTTCACTTAATCCTGCACCGGCCGGAACCATGGGGTAGACGTTTTCCTCTTTGGTGACAACAAAATCAATCACGGTAAAGGTGTCGCGGTTAGCCAGCGCCTGTTTGATAACGGTTTCAACATCTCCCGGCTTTTCCGCCCGGAGTCCCTTACCACCATAGGCCTCCGCCAGTTTGACGAAGTCCGGCAGCGAGTCACAGTAGGAATGCGAATAACGCGACTCATAAAACATTTCCTGCCATTGGCGGACCATGCCCATGTATGAGTTGTTAATGATGGCAAAGATCACCGGAAGTTTGTGTTGCATGGCCGTGGACAATTCCTGAATGGACATCTGAATCGAGGCATCGCCGGCAATATCAATCACGGTTGCCTTAGGCTCGGCAATCTGTGCACCAATGGCGGCCGGGAGCCCGAAACCCATCGTGCCCAGCCCGCCGGATGTAATCCAGCGATGTGGTTTTTTGAATCCGTAGTGTTGTGCCGCCCACATCTGATGTTGCCCCACTTCCGTGGCAATAATGGCATCACCTTTTGTCAGTTCATACAGCTTGCTGATCACAAATTGCGGCTTGATACTGCCGTCCATGTCCTGATCGAAATGCAGGCAATCTTTGGCGCGCCATTCTTCAATCTGATGCCACCATACCTTCAATGCTTCGGCATTGGGTTTGGCGTTTGCAGTCTTGAGCGCATCCAGCATTTGCCCCAGCACCACTTTTACATCGCCGACGATAGGCAGGTGCGCATGCACGTTCTTGGAAATGGAAGACGGATCCACATCCACATGAATGATTTTAGCTTCCGGAGCGAAGGCTTCGATCTTGCCGGTTACGCGGTCGTCAAAGCGCGCGCCAATCGCAATCAGCAGGTCGCAATGGGAGACGGCCATATTGGCTTCATAGGTTCCGTGCATACCCAGCATACCAAGGAAATGTTTGTCATCGCAGGGCACACCGCCCAGCCCCATCAGGGTCTGGGTCACCGGAAAATCCAGTTCGCGTGCCAGCCCGGTCAGTAATTCAGCACTGCCGCGGGCGCTGTTGATGCCACCGCCGGTATAAAACAACGGACGCCTGGATGCCAGCATCATCTTGATGGCACGTTTAATCTGGCCGTGATGTCCCTTGGTCACCGGCTTGTAGGAACGCATGTTCACCGTTTCCGGATAGCGGAATTCACAGGAGGCAATTCCCACATCCTTGGGAATGTCTATCAGCACCGGGCCGGGGCGTCCCGTTGTGGCAATATGAAAAGCCTGGCGGATGGTGAGGGCTAGATCTTCCACATTCTTGACCAGAAAATTGTGCTTGGTCGCCGAGCGCGTAATGCCAACGGTATCCGCTTCCTGAAAGGCATCGTTGCCGATCATGTGGGTGGGAACCTGACCGGAGAAGCAAACGGTAGGAATAGAATCCATATAGGAATCCGCCAGTCCGGTCACGGCATTGGTCGCGCCGGGACCGGAGGTGACAAGCGC
>BTQQ01000067.1:0-9027 GCA_036985955.1 Zetaproteobacteria bacterium
ATACCGGAATCGGACTTGTAGCCACCAACAATGCCCATTTTCTTGCGCGTGAGGATTTCCATGCTTTCGAGGCGATGCTGGCGCTCAAGGGCGGAAGAATGCTGGCGGATCAGAGCAGTGATCACTACACGCCGGAACATTATCTTAAATCGTATGACGAAATGCGCGAGTTGTTCGAAGACGTTCCGGAAGCGCTGGAAAACAGCCTGCACATTGCCAGCCGATGCAATGTGGATATGCAGTTTGGCCAGTATCAGCTACCGGATTTCCAGCCACCGGATGGCATGGATCTGAAGGCCTATATGACCCGGCAGGCAAAGGATGGCCTGAATGCACGCTGGGATGCCATTGTTGCAGGTTCACCCGATGCGGATCGCAAGGTTTACGGGGAACGGCTGGATTTTGAACTCGGGGTTATTGAGCAAATGGGGTTCTCCGGCTATTTTCTGATTGTGGCTGATTTCATTCAGTGGGCCAGAGACCATGAAATTCCGGTCGGGCCGGGCCGTGGTTCAGGCGCGGGCTCCATTGCCGCCTATTGTCTGGGCATCACCGATCTTGATCCGATTCGTTACGGCTTGCTGTTTGAACGGTTTCTGAATCCCGAACGTGTTTCGATGCCGGATTTCGATATTGATTTCTGCATGAACCGGCGTGATGAGGTGATTCGATATGTGACGGAAAAATATGGCGCCGATCAGGTAGCGCAAATCATCACCTATGGTTCGATGAAGGCCAAAGCGGTGGTGCGCGATGTGGGGCGTGTTCTGGGCATGGAACTGGGCAAGGTTAACACCATCGCCAAATTGATCCCCAATGATTTGAATATGACGCTGGACAAGGCACTGGCAGCCGAACCCCGGCTGAAAACCATGCTGGATACTGATGACGAGGTGGCGCAGTTGTTTGACATTGCCAGTCGGCTGGAAGGCTTGCACCGGCATGCCGGTAAACATGCTGCCGGAGTGGTGATTGGCCGTAATGCGCTGGTGGAAACCGCTCCGCTGTACAAGGATCCGAAGGAAGAAGGCGCGGTAGTCCAGTGGGATATGAAATGCGTCGAAAAGGTCGGTCTGGTCAAGTTTGACTTTCTTGGACTGAAAACACTGACCGTCATTGATCTGGCCTGCCGCCTGATTCGCCAGCGCAACGCGGATTCCGGTTTTGATATCAGTACGATTCCGATGGATGATTCGGCCACGTTCAGGTTGATGCAGGAAGCGCGTACCGGCGCGGTATTTCAGGTGGAGTCATCCGGTATGCGCGATCTCCTCACCCGGCTGAAGCCGGATTGTTTTGAAGATATTATCGCGCTGGTTGCGCTGTACCGGCCCGGCCCGCTCGAATCGGGCATGGTGGAGACTTATATCAAATGCAAGCACGGTGAACAGGAAATTGTTTATCTGGTGCCTCAGCTGAAACCCATCCTGCAGGAAACCAATGGTGTTATTCTGTATCAGGAACAGGTGATGAAGATTGCACAGGTGCTGGCCGGATACTCGCTGGGTCAGGCCGATATGTTGCGTCGCGCCATGGGTAAGAAAAAACCCGAGGAAATGGCCAAGCAGCGGAAAATCTTCATGCAGGGCGCTGAAAAGAAGAAGATACCTGCCGGGCGTGCCGAGCAGATTTTTGATTTAATGGAGAAATTTGCCGGTTACGGTTTCAACAAATCCCATTCGGCGGCCTATGCACTGATTGCCTACCAGACCGCCTGGCTGAAGGCGCATGATCCACAGGTGTTCATGGCAGCCACACTTTCCTGTGATATGGGCAACAGTGACAAAGTCTGTAGCCTCATCACGGATTGCCGGAGCATGCAAATCCCGATCCTTCCACCTCACGTCAATACATCCGACTGGGAATTTGTTCCGGAAGGGGAGCGGTCTATTCGTTTCGGACTGGGTGCGGTGAAGGGTGTTGGAGAAGCGGCGGTGCGCGAACTGGTGCGTGTACGTGACGATGGCGGCGTATTCTCATCCTTCGAGGATTTATGCACACGTTTGCCTTCACGCGCATTTAACAAACGCATGGCCGAAGCCTTAATCAAGGCAGGGGCTTTTGAAGGTTTGATTCCGCATATCCATGCGGCGCTTGAAGGATTAAATGAAGCCATGGAGCGTGCGGCAAGCAAGCGGCACGATATGGAAGCGCATCAGTCTGCACTGTTTGAAGTGGCTGAACCACAGGGATTGAAGGAGGGGTTTCCCGATGTGCCAGCGTGGGGCATGGGAGAGTGTCTTAATTATGAACGTGAAGTGCTGGGGTTTTATCTGACCGGGCACCCGCTTGAGGAGTATCTGGGCCGGGTGGAAGGGCTGGCAAATACCAATCTGGAGGATGTGAAGCAACTTTCGGATGGGGCCAGGGTGGTTGTCCCCGTCGGTGTGAGCAGCGTACGCACACATCGTGGCGCTCGCGGCACGATGGCTTTTGTCCAGGTGGAGGATTTGCATGCCAGTGCCGAGATGGTTTGTTTCTCGGATCTGTATCAGGAGGCGGTTGAATATCTTGATGGGGAGCAGGCGCTGCTGGCTGCTGTGCGCGTGGATCGTTCGCGTGACGAGTTGTCGCTCATTGCTGAAGCCATTGAGCCACTGGAGTCGGTGCTTGCCGTACAGCTTGCGTGCATTCGCATTGTTGTCAGCGCGCTGGCATGGGATGCGGCGGCCATTGCCCGTTTTAGAAAGCTGGCGGACGAAAATCCGGGCGATGCAAGAGTTTCTTTTCACCTTCGCCTTGCCGATGGAAGTCAGGCGGAGCTTTCATCCGGGTTGTCGCTGTGCTGGAATGCTGAGGTGAAACAAAAGCTCCGAACATGGTTTGGCGTGGATGGCGTCCATCTTGTTTGCCGTCCGTGGCAGCCAACGCGCAAAGAGAGGCAGGGCGGAAGACGGGAAGAAAGGAGACAGTATGCCGCGTAGTTATCTGGATTTTGAACGGCCCATTGCCGAACTGACTTCGAAGATCGAAGAGCTTTCCAGCATGGGTGAAGATGCAGGCGTTAATATTGCCGAGGAAGTAGAAAAGTTGCGCACCAAGCGGGACAAGCTCATCAAACAGATTTATGCCAAGGTGGATCGCTGGCAAATGGCACAATTGGCACGTCACCCTGATCGGCCTTATTTTCTCGATTACGTACCCCTGATGTTCGATGATTTTCAGGAATTGCATGGCGATCGTGCTTTTGGCGACGACGGTGCGATTGTGGGAGGCATGGCTCGTTTTCGTGAACATGCCGTGATGCTTGTCGGGCATCAGAAGGGGCGTGATACCAAGGAAAAAATACGCCGGAATTTCGGTATGGCCCGACCGGAAGGGTATCGTAAAGCGCTTCGTTTGTTTCAGTTGGCCGAGCGTTTTGAAATGCCGGTGATGACCTTTATTGATACGGCGGGCGCATGGCCTGGCGTCGATGCGGAGGAGAGGGGCCAAAGTGAGGCAATTGCCCGCAATTTGATGGAACTTTCAGCTATCAGGGTACCGGTCATTTGCACGGTGATTGGTGAGGGAGGATCCGGTGGCGCGTTGGCCATTGGTGTGGGAGACCGTTTATATATGCAGGAGTTTACCACCTATTCCGTAATATCGCCGGAAGGTTGTGCTGCCATTTTGTGGCATGACCGGGAATATGCCGAGCAGGCTGCCGAGGCGCTGAAACCAACTGCTAAAGACTTGAAAGACTTAAAGTTGATTGACGGAATTATTCCCGAGCCGATGGGTGGAGCGCATGGAGATGTAGAAAAGGCGGCGGAACTGATGAGTGACATGCTGGACAAATCACTGTCCGGGTTGCTTGCAACACCCTTGCCCGATCTGCTTGAACAACGCCAGCAGCGTTTACGGCAGTTGGGCCTTTTTTCCAGTGTTGGCTAACCTGCATTACACTTTTTCATAGAAGCAGCATACAATTTGATAGTAAACGATAGTTTATTCCGGCTCATTAACGATGCCCACAGTCCGGCAGGCGATGCTGTGTTTGGCATCGTCAGCGGTTTGGGTGACGGATTGGTTGTTGCGCTGGCATGTACGTTGCTCATGTTATTCCGGTTGCACCTGGGTGGCGCGGCGCTGGCTGCATTCGCAGTGTCCGGCCTGATTGCGCAGTTGTTAAAACGGGTGTTTGACCTGCCTCGGCCACCTGCTGTACTTACGAATGTTCATGTGCTGGGCGACACGCTGACTTCTCATTCATTTCCTTCCGGCCATGCAACGTCGTGCGGTGTGATGGTATTACTGGCTTTTTTAATCTGGGAGAGAAACGATTGGCGGGCATGGGCTGTATCGGGCCTGTTTCTGCTTGCCGCATACGGTCGTATTTATGGCGGTGTGCATTTCCCGGTGGATGTTATGGCCGGATTGATTATTGGTATGGCAACCATGTGGGCATTCTGGCAGTGGTCGAAACATTGGCCGGTGAAGGCTTGGGAATCGTCTCCGTGGGCATGGAAGATTCCCGGGCTGGCACTGGTGATTGAAGCGGACGTGCTTGCAATAGGCTATCATATCCAGCCGTCAACGGCGCAGCCGCTTAGGCTGATTCTCCCGATAGCCGCCTTGCTCGTTCTGGCAAAGGTGTGGAAGGAAAAGATTGGGCAATAGCGACACCAAAGTGTATTTCGAACGGTTGGACGAACCGGACCGGGTGGAAGGCATTGCCCGCCTGATGCTGCGGCGTGGACGATTGACGCCGCATGTGCTTGTTTTATGTCCTGATCCCGGGTTTATGGCCAAACTGGATGAACGTTTGTGGACGGTGCATCCGGAGTCCTTTCTGGCGCATGGCACAGATGGCGGGGATAAAGTAGAAAATGCCGAACATCCGATTTTACTTGCACTGGATATCTGCCGCGATAATCAGCCGGAGGTGCTGATCAACGGCACCTGTGAAATTCCCCCGGATCTGACCGGATTTTCTTCGGTGGTGGATTTTGTGGACGCATGGAGCGAGCCAATGATGCATGCTTCGCGCGAGCGGTTCCGCAGTTACCGGCAACTGGGCATGAATCCGCAATATTTGGGCAGCAAAAAAAGATAACTCTGAACAGTTATGAAAAAGGGTATAGAGCAAGCTACCTAATACCTACATAAATAAAGCCATACGCAGAGCACCACAGACGGTTCGGATCAAGGCGCGGTGTGCAGGGAATGGTTGTTCCCCTTGCCAAGTGCCGTAACGCGGAGCCGGGCCGTCTGTGGTGCTCCCTCCGGGCAAGCCGCTGGGCGGCCATCCGCAGTGTTGCGCCAACTTACCATAGCCGTGCTATGCTCGCGCCGGCGCGCCTTGCGGACTGACCGCCCAGCGGCTCGCTGCGTATAGCTTTATTTATGTAGGTATTAGTATTGCGAACGGCGTCGGCTTCCGTAGCATTCATGCATGGCCGATGATCCCAGCATTGAGGAAATTCTTGATAGTCTTGACCAGCTTCTAAAGGAAGGCACAGGGAAGAACGACGACTATTCCGGTGATATACAGGATAAAACGGACGAAGCGGATCAGCAGTCTGAGTCACAGGAGGATGAGGCTCAAACTCCGGAACAGCCGGTTGCAGAAGCTCCCGGCGATATAGCGGAAACAGATGATTTATCCGTACCCGATGCTGAGGAAACGCCAGGACTTGAGCATTCGGCTACGGATATGGATGATGCGCCGCATCCGCCCCGGGTGTTGTTGAGTGAATCCATGCTGGTGGACAATCCGCAGGAACATCTCCCCTTTGATAATAATGCTACCGTGGAGCCGGAAGGCTCTGCTGCGGATGATGACAGTGAAGGCATGGATATGGCACCTGTGCAGGCCTGCGCACTGGATGATGCGAAAATTGAGGAACTGACACGCCATGTTTCCGATGAGTTCACCCGGCGGTTGCATGCACGATTGGGCGAGATGCTGCCCGGCATGGTGGCCGAAATGGTGGATGATGCCGTGCGGCAGTATATGGAAGGTTTGAGGCCGGAAGATAAAAATTAAACGTAACTCAGGGAAGGGACATGACAGAAAAATCTCCGGAATTAGCCAAAGCCTACGATCCGCAGGCGGTTGAACCTGCGATTTCCGATCAATGGCTGAACTCCGATGCTTTTTCTCCCAAGCGTGGAGAGGGCTCTTATTGCATTGTTATTCCGCCGCCAAATGTCACCGGAACGCTGCATATGGGGCATGCCTTTTCCTACACGTTGCAGGATATTCTGATTCGCTGGAAGCGCATGTGTGGCAAAAGCACCTTGTGGCAGCCCGGTACGGATCATGCCGGCATTGCAACCCAGATGGTGGTCGAGCGCTTGCTGGATCAGGAAGATGTTCACCGCCGCGATCTGGGGCGGGAACGGTTTCTGGATCGGGTGTGGGACTGGAAGGAGCACTCCGGAGGAACCATTATCGGCCAGCTTAAGCGGCTCGGCTGTTCCTGCGACTGGTCACGTGAGCGTTTCACACTGGACGAGGGACTATCCCGAGCCGTGCGCGAAGTGTTTGTCCGCCTGCATGACGAAGGCCTTATTTACCGTGGCAAGCGTCTGGTAAACTGGGATCCGGTGCTGGAAACGGCGGTCTCCGACCTGGAAGTTGCACATGAAGATGAGGCCGGGCACTTGTGGCATATGTGTTATCCGCTGGCTGACGACCCGGAAAAGCATGTGATCGTGGCCACGACGCGGCCTGAAACCATGTTTGGCGATGCCGCCGTTGCCGTACATCCCGATGACAGCCGCTATACGGATTTGATTGGCAAAAGCGTAATTTTGCCGCTGTCCAATCGGGAGATTCCGGTGATCGCCGATGCGTATGTTGATCCCGAATTCGGCACCGGTTGCGTGAAGATTACGCCGGCGCATGATTTCAACGATTATGAAGTCGGCCAGCGGCACGACTTGCCAATGCTCAACATCCTGACGCCACAGGCGCATATTCTGGATTGCGCGGAAGTGCCGGAGAAATACCGTGGCATGGAGCGTTACGAAGCGCGTGAGCATGTGGTGGCCGATCTGGATGCGGCGGGTCTGCTACATAAAATCGAGGAACACACCCATCCCATCGGGCGCGGCGATCGTTCGCATGCCGTGCTGGAACCGTATCTGACCGACCAGTGGTATGTGGACATCAAACCGCTGGCGAAACCGGCGATTGAAGCGGTGGAGAACGGTGATATTCAATTCGTACCGAAGCATTGGGAAAAAACCTATTTCGAATGGATGCGCAACATTCAGGACTGGTGTATTTCGCGGCAATTATGGTGGGGCCACCGGATTCCGGCATGGTATTGTGACGATTGCGATCATATTACCGTGGTGCGTGAAACCCCCGAACGCTGCGAAGGCTGTGGATCGACCGGCATCCGGCAGGACGAGGATGTGCTGGACACATGGTTCTCTTCCGGACTGTGGCCATTTTCCACTTTGGGATGGCCGCAGGAAACGAAGGAAATGGGCACCTTCTATCCGACCAATGTGCTGGTTACCGGATTCGATATTATTTTCTTCTGGGTGGCCCGCATGATTATGATGGGGTTGAAATTTACCGGAAAAGTTCCGTTCCGGGATGTGTATATCCATGCCTTGATCCGCGATGCGCAAGGGCAGAAGATGAGCAAGTCCAAAGGTAATGCGGTCGATCCGCTGGAGATTGTGGATCAGTACGGCGCCGATGCCCTGCGCTTTACGCTGGCGCACATGGCCACGCCGGGCCGTGATGTGAAGCTGGACGTGGAGCGCATTGCTTCCAACCGGAATTTCATGAATAAAATCTGGAATGCGGCGCGGTTTGTGTTCATGAATCGCGGCGATGTGGTGCCGAATGTAGATTTCGTGCCTGAGTCGGATATCAACCGATGGGTGTTGTTTGAACTGGAATCCTGTGCCCGGGAAGTGGACAAGGCATTAACCGAATATCGTTTCAATGAGGCGGCGGCGAGCCTGTATGCCTTTGTCTGGGGTATCTACTGCGACTGGTACGTGGAAGCCGCCAAGGTGGCGCTCTATGGCGAGGATGAGGTGGCGAAGCGGGAAACGCAAATCACCATGCTTACCGCGCTGGATGGCTGGTTGCGGCTGCTGCATCCATTCTGCCCTTATGTTTCGGAGGTTTTATGGCAGACGTTGCATGGCGAAGATGCGCGGCTGGTGACATCGGGATGGCCGGGTTCCCGGTGGAATGACCGCACATTTGAGGAAGCGGGCGCGCGTATGCGGCAGGTGATGGGCGTGGTCTCCGCCATACGTTCCATTCGCGGTGAGATGAATATTGCGCCGGGCAAACGTATTGCGGCGGCAGTGGCATGTTCTACCGGATTGCATGCTACGTTGTCCATGCATGCGCCAACCATCAGCGCGCTGGCGCGGCTTGATGGCATTGACTGGCTGGAAGAGGGCGCGGAAATGCACGGCGCGGCCATTGCACCGCTGGATGATGCCACGGTTTATGTGCCGCTGGCGGGTCTGGTGGATATAGAGGAAGAACTGGCCCGGCTCGGCAAGGCCCGGGCAAAACTGGATAAGGATATTGCAAAATTGCAGGGGCGGCTGGGTAACCCGAAGTATCGTGAAAACGCTCCGGCGGAGATTGTGACCAGGGCGGAGGACGAACTGGATGGCCTGCGAGCCAAACTTTCCGAAGTGAAAGCTGCGGAAGAACGTCTGGAGGCATTGCAGTGAGAGACTCTTTCAAAACGTATGGACGGCACCTCCATGTTGCGCTGTTTCTATTGTCAGTACTGTTGTTGAGCGCATGCGAACCAGTGCCGGAAATGCCGCAACAGATGAGGGACGGGCTGACGGGAGTCTGGAAACAGACGGATGGTCCGGCATCGTTTCGTTTCTATGATGACAATACCGTGATGGTGCGCCTGCCGAACCGGACGCCGCCACTGAATTTTCTTTCATCCTATGAACTCATGAAGAACGGGCAGATAGGCATTGCCACAGGGCAGGTCTGGCTGGGTCCGATCACCTGCGAATGGGAAAAGGGGTCGAAAGTCATGCAGGTTACCCTTCCCGAGAAGGAAGGAATCGTGCTGCAACTCACCAAACAGT
>BTQQ01000068.1:0-8863 GCA_036985955.1 Zetaproteobacteria bacterium
AGGTATCCCGAAAAATATTCGCCAAAGGCGGCCAGCACGCGTTGGGGTGTGTCCTTCAGACCTTCCCGATCCGGGTCATCGCCAATGTATTCGAGCAAAGCGCGTACATGCTGCATGGCGGCAGCATTTTTAGGATCGATCGGGTTAAAATTTTGCATGGGAACCTCGCTGATGCATGATGCACATACGTTAGCGTATTTACGCCAAACGAAAAACCCCGGAGGAACACCCCGGATTGTTTGTAAGGACGGCGTATGAATGAGGGATAGATGACAACAACAATTGATCTGCTACGTCATGGCGCATTGGAAGGTGGCATTCGTTACCGGGGTAATACCGAAGCGGCGCTAACCAAGGCAGGGCGCGCGGCCATGAATGCGGTGTGGCAAAAACTGGACGGTAGCATCGACGTGATTGTCACTTCGCCGATGTCGCGTTGCCGGCAATCGGCCGAATTGTGGGCGAAGGAGGCGGGCATTCCCTGCCGGGTTGAGCCGAATATTCACGAAATGGATTATGGTGCATGGGAAGGATTGTCAAAGGAAGAAATTGAGACGCGATTTCCCGGCATGCTTTCCCGCTGGCGCGAGAACCCCGCGGGCATGCGGATTCCCGAAGCGGAGCGTATCGAGGATTTTGCCAGACGCGTACTCGAAGGTTGGAAAACTATATTGTGTGAATCGACCGGAAAGCATGTGCTCGTGGTGGCACATTCCGGTTCCTTGCGCGTGATTTTGGCACATGTGCTGGGAGCGCCGTTACCGACTATCCGACGGTTTGCTATGCCGTATGCATCATGGAGCCGTGTGATAGATGACCATGGCAAGCTTTGTCTGGAATATCTTAACATCCGAATTTGACCCCTCCCCCTCTTCATACCTATCATGGCGTATCTTTTCAAAGGAGGAGACAATAATGCAGAAATATTTGCATATCACACTGGCGGTATTGTGCCTTGCCATGATTCCGGCAACTTTTGTGCAGGCCCAGGATTATTATGGCAATGCTCGGTCCAACACCGGCAGTAATTTCGATATCAGACCCTATGCGGGAATTGGTTTTGGTGCATTTGGGCTGGAACTCAAGACCCCTGGAGTTGGCCAGAAAAACACGGTGTTTGGCGGCTTTGGCAAGTTTGGTGTGGATATAGGGGACTACCTCGGTGTAGAGCTTCGGGGTGGTGCAACAACTTCTGGAACGACAACCTATCCAGGCGGAACCATCAAATTGTCCGACTCTTATTTTATTTCCTATTTGGCTAAAGTGCAGTCTTGGGAATCTGCAGGCATGAAGCTCTATGCACTTGTCGGTGCAACTACGGCTAAAATTAAAGCTACTCCGACGGCAACAGGATTAGGCATAGCAAGTGTTTCGACTACCAAAACAGGCGTTAGCTATGGTGTCGGAATCAACTACCATGTGCAGGATTCTCTGACTGTAGGTGGCGAATGGATGCAGTATTGGACCAATGTGAATGTCGGCACAAATACAGATGCCAAGATGTGGGGCGCGGTGGTGACGGCGGCTTACCACTTCTAACCGGTCAAATCGTCCCTTTTTGTTGAGGGGGCTAATTCGCCAACAATTTTTCAGCCACCTCAATTACATGCGCGCCGTAGGAACGGGCGGCGGTCAGTTGCGCATCGGTGATGCCCGCGGGCATGCCTTCGTGATTGCCGGTGCGGGCATACGGTCCCCATTGCAGGCCGCCGTCGGCATAACCCAGTGCCGTTTTCGGGAATCCAACGACAATCATGCCATGCTCGAGAAAGTTGGAATGCAAACTGGCCAGCGCGAGTTCCACACCGCCACCAGCGCTGCCAAAGCCGCCACCGGTGGCAAAAGTGCCACCAACCTTGCCTTCCAGCGCGTTCTCCATCCAAAGCCTGGCGCAATCATCAATGAGTTTCTTCATCTGCCAGGCCATGCTCCCCATGTGCACGGGCGTGCCGAACAAGATCACATCCGCCGCTACGAGGTCGTCCGGTGAGGTTTTATCCGCTTTCTGTAATTGAGTGTTTGCATCCGGATTCGCCGTTTTGATACCGGACGCGATGGCTTTGGCCATCTTTTCCGTATTGCCGTAATCCGAGTGATAAGCGATAAGAACTTGCACGGTTTAGCCCGGACTACTCATGAATCGCTGTGATGATTGATTCGGGCTGTTGGCCCTCACCCTTCGGGCGACCTTGCGTTCGTCCAAACGGTCTTCGGCCTTTTTGTGCGCAGGAACTTTGTTCGAAACGGATTCCGAGGAAAGAGGCCGTAGCCGTGCATACGGACAACCGACGAGGGATTCGGTGCGGGCAAAGGGACAAGCAAGGGCGCGGCAGCATTTATGAATAGTCCGGGCTAGGCGTGGCCGACCTGATCGGAGAGTTGTGCCCTGTCCACGCCCATGGCTTGCGCCCCCACAACCCAACGCTGCTCAATCGGGGTATGAAATACGATATTGCTGCTGCTTGGTACCACCAGCCAGTCATTACGGCTTATTTCATCTTCCAGTTGTCCCGCGTCCCAGCCTGCGTAGCCCAGCATGAGCATGAAGTGTTCGGGGCCGACACCCTTTGCCAGTTCCTCCAGCACATCGCGCGAGGTCGTGAGATGTATTTCCGGAGTCACGCAGAGGGTCGAATCATAGATATGCCAGCCATCATGCAAAACAAAGCCCCGGAACGGTTCCACCGGACCTCCTTCAAAGGTTGGCGCGTCCATGGCTGTCTTACTCAGCTTCATGTCATCCAGCACGGCACCGACCGTGATATGTTGAGGCCGATTAATCAGCAGTCCCATGCTGCCATCCTCATCATGGTGACAAAGCAACACGACCCCGTCCGCAAAACGCGGGTCCGAAAGTGTTGGCGTGGCAAGCAATATCTGCCCGTTCAGTTCACTCAATTGCATATCTATCCCCGATCCATATCTCTGGCCAAGCCTAATGCGGCCACAAAGCTACTATAGGACACATTGCCACTGCCTGCACGGTCCAGTGCGGTGCCATGATCGACGCTGGTGCGGATAAAAGGCAGGCCGAGAGTGACATTGACCGCATCCCCGAAACTCAACGCTTTGAGGGGAATGAGCCCCTGATCGTGATAGCAGCAAATAATGGCATCAAACGCCTTGCGATTGGTTGCGGCAAACAGGGTGTCAGCGGGCAAGGGTCCCGTAACATCCATGCCCGCACGGCGCGCCTGTTTGATGGCCGGTTGTAGAATATCAATCTCCTCGCGGCCAAAATGGCCGGATTCGCCTGCATGGGGATTGAGGCCGCAAAGTGCCAGCTTTGGGCGTGTTATGCCGAAACAGCGTTGCAGATCACGGTGCGTGATACGCAGCGTTTCCAGGGTGTCTTCCATACTCAGGGAAGCCGGCACATCCGCAAGCGCCATATGGGTGGTAAGCAAAGCTACGCGTAATTCACGGCTGGCCAGCATCATCACCACTTTCGGTATACCGGCGAGATGCGCAAGGAATTCAGTATGTCCCGGAAAATCAAAGCCTGCGTCGCGCAGTACGGATTTTTCAATCGGGCCGGTGACCATGGCGCCAGCTTTCTTTTCCATGCATGCCCTGGCTGCGGCCTCGATACACTGGATGACAGCAGCGGCTGTTTCTTTTTGTGGCGTGCCGGGAATGATGGTGGGGGTATCGCTCACGCCGGGATTCCAGCAATTTAATGCAAGAGCAGAGGCCTCGGGGGTATCTACTTCATGGATGGCAACGGAGATACCCAACAGGCTGGCGCGGTCCTTCAGCCACGCGGCGGGTGCGCACACACAGGTTCCGGCGAATATTTCCGGTTCGGACTGAAAGGCAAGCAAGACACAGTCCGCGCCAATGCCGGCTGGTTCGCCCAGTGTGATCAGGATGGGGGTCAGGGACAGTTTCTCCGATCAATGATGGCCTTGGCCCGGAGCCCGGCCAGCCAGCGGGGCATCTGATCCTGCATTTCAATGTTCATAAGAATATTCTGGATTTGGTCCCGATGCGCCTCAAAGGAATCCGGATCCACATGTCTGCGCTCAACCACGCGGATAATGTGCAGGCCGAAAGGGGACTCAACTACACCGCTGGTTTCTCCCGTTTTCATGGAAAATACTGCTTTGTCAAAGGCAGGTACCATCACGCCGCGCTTGAACCAGCCGAGGTCTCCGCCTTTGGTCGCACTGGGGCCTTGTGATATTTCCCTGGCGCGGGTGGCGAACTCCTTATCGGAAACATCTTTCATTTCTTCAGCGATTTGCTCCGCCTCGGCTCTGATTTCGGCCTTCTCCGCATCCGTCATGGCATCGGATAATTTAAGCAGAATATGCCGGGCATGCACCTGATCATAGGCCCCGGCACGCTGTTTGGGTTGATGCCAGCGTTCCTTTGTGATGGTGAATAGCTGAAAGCCCGTCGGTGAGCGTATGGGCTGGCTGACGCCACCAACAGGTAAATTAAAAACAGGTGCAAATCTGGGTGGCATGGAACCGGGCAGGAACCATCCCATCTGTCCACCCTGTGATGCATCCGGTGCATCCGAATGAAGCGTTGCAAGCCGTTCGAAATCACCACCTTCCAATATCTGATTGAGGATGCTCTTGATTTTTTTTCGTGATTTTGCAACCTGTTCCGGTGATGGGTCGGCAGGTAGGGAGACGGAGATTTCAGCCAGCTGAATTTCCCGCAACGGTGTTGGGTGCTCCATGTATTTACGGTAATACTCGTGCATGGATTCCTCGCTAACCTTAAGCTTGGAACGTACGGCCATATTGCCAAGCTTGCCGGTCAACAGGCGCTCCTTCAGTGCTTTTTTATAGCGATTCACATCCATGCCGCGCTCTTTGATAATATCAAGCAACTGGCCCGCGGGAATTTTGTTGCTGGCTTCAATGTTGGCGATGGCTTTGTTGATTTCCTCCTCCGTGACAGTAATTCCCAGTTTTTTGGCCTCTTGCAATTGTAATGTTTTGGTGATTTCGGCATCCAGCGTGCGCATCTGCAAGGTTTTGGCAGGCGGAAGGTGTTGCGTGCCCGCCTGTTTGAGTTGTTGTGTCAGCTCTCTGGTGCCTTGCTTGATCTGATAACAGGTAATGGCCTGGTTGTTCACGATGGCGGCAATGCTGTCCATGACTTCGGCATAAGCAGATTCAGCGTGTAGAAACAGGAATCCGTTCAGAATAATAGCGCATCGCAGGATGCCGTTCATGGGCATATTGGAGCCTCCGTGGGAAAAAGATAGCGTGTGGGAATGTTCAGGCCAGCCATCCGCAGCCGATTATCTGCTAATGGCCGGTGCATTGTCCGACGCTACCCATGCCGTTGATGCCAAGCAAGAAATTCACACCGAAATTGGATGCGGTGGAGGTGCCGGAAGGACGATTGATACGGTATGCCTCCACCGTGAGATTCCAGCAGGGATGCTCGTACCCCAGACCCAGGCTGGCATGCTGCGTGATTTTGAGCTGGGTATCATAGTTCCAGGAACCCAGGGTGCGCCAGCGTGGTCCAAGCTTCAACTTGCCGGATGCATCAATGGTCTGTGCCTCCGGCGCGAAGCGCGCATCAGTGACGCGGTAAGCAACACGCAATTCATGTCCTGAAGCGGGATTCCAGCTCAGCGCCGTTGTGGCGGTGTCCCAGAAACGTGCTGCGGGATCGTACTGACCTTCGGCGGAAAAGCTCAATGATGGAATTGGCGTGACGCTGGCTTCACCTACCAGGTTGGAAAAAGGACGAAGCGGTTCGGTTTGCAGTGTCCGGTCGCTGAGGCGCCTACGAATATTATATGTTGCGCCAACCTTCACATTGAGCACGGTTCTGGCTGAATCGTTCTCTTTTGACTTGGTTTGCAATCGGCTGGCCAGAAGCAGGCTGACGCGATTCACGCTTTCCACCCGATCCCTGCCGGAGAAGCGGTTACTGGACAGCAGATTACTCATGGTCAACCGGCCAAAGGCCGAGTCGAAGTTGGGTAATCCGGATTGATCGCTGCCATTGACCAAGTCGTAACGCAGGATGGGCTCAATACTATGGCGCAGCGTCTTGTCCGCGCTGATACGCTCGAATATGGCGCGTGTCTCCACGGAAAACTCACCGTTGGTTCGGGTCGGCCGCGGGGCGGCGGAGGCGGTGTCGGCAAGCCAGTAGCGGGCGTGGCGCACGCCCGCTATCAGGGTGGTGGAGAGTCCTCCTCCGGCCAGTTCCAATGGGATTTCTATATAAGGATGTAAATCCACACGCCATCCCCGGTTGCCGATATTGCGATCAAAACGCGTGGTTTCCTGGTCGAAATGCAGGATGGCCAGACGGTTGAATATGGGTAACGCCAGGTCATTTTCGAATCGCGGCAGGATTTGCAGCGTGGCGTCATTGGAAGGCATGGTCATATCCTGCTGGTGCTGAACCTGCAGTTGCCAGCTTCCGTATTCACCCTGTTGCGCGAGGGTGGCGCGGCTGACCAGGAAGCGGGTGGCGGCCTCCGATGCACCGCTGGAGAAATCAGCCAGATAATTATAGTCGCTCACATGATCGGCATCGATGGCCAGATTCATGTCACCAGGCAATTGCCATGATGTCTGGCCTTGCAAGCGGCTACGGGTACGCCCCGTCACCTTGTCGCGCATTATCTCACCTTTTACGATTTCGCTGCCTATTGTTGAGACATGGCGAAGCTCCAGTTCCGGGCGGAACCCACGGGCGCTCATCCATCGGGGTGTGAACGTTGCATCCCAGTCCGGAGCAGGAGCAAGATAATAGGGGAGCGCCAGCTCCGTACCGCGCCGTTTGCCAGCGTTTACCTCGGGAAGGAGAAAGCCGGATTTTCGCCGATTACTTTGCTGCCAGTAGGGGGTGTAAAATACAGGCACGCCGGCGATTTCAAAACGTGCGTTTCTGGCTGTAAACGTACCGTTTTTCTGGTCAACTATGGCCTCCGAGGCGTAAACCGCCCATGCATCATGATCCACGGGGCAGGTGGTAAAGCTGGGCTGAAGCGCCTTGTAGGTAAACTCATCCACACGCTCCAGTTGTTTGGCGGACAGACGTTCGCCGCAAGGTAAGGTGACTGTGGCATCATACAGTATACCCTGTTTGGAGAGGGTGTTCAGCTCGGCAGACCTGGCTTCAACAACTGCCTTGGGAGAGCGTATAATAACATTTCCCTCAGCCTCGATCCGATGGTTGGCAGCATCGTAACGCACGGTATCAGCATGGATGGTTTCATCTTTGCGTTGAATTTCCACCTTGCCGCTGGCCGTGGCCACACCTTCGGCATCACGCACGATTTTATCGGCCGTAATGTCTACATCCTCAGCCCATGCTGCGGATATAGGAGCCAGCGCCATCCATGCCAGTAACAGGCAGGGCAGGAAAAAAAAACGCATCAAAAATCCGGGCGAGGTGATCAGTTCAGACAGGTTTGACAGCACAGCCGAGGTAGTTGACGGAGAGATCATCGGACAGTTCAAAACGGTCCGTCAGCATCCGGTAGGACATTCCGTGCAGGTCCGTCACATCAAGCCGGGCCGTGCGGCAGGCGGTGTTCATTTCCGAGGGGCGAATGAACCTGGCGTATCGGTGCGTGCCTTTCGGCAACCATCCCAACACATATTCGGCACCGAGTATGGCCTTCACATAAGCCTGTGGCGTACGGTTCAACGTGGCAAAAAAGAAGTGTCCGCCGGGTTTGAGCATGGCGGCGCAGGCCGCAACGGTGCCGGGCACATCGGGTACATGCTCCAGCACTTCCATGCAGGTGACGACATCGTATTGACCGGCATGATCGGTTGCCCATGTCTGTGCATCGCTGATTTCATACTGGACCTTTGCGCCGGTTTTTTCGGCATGGATGCGGGCGACTGCCAGCGCCTTTTCAGAACGGTCAATACCTGTCGTGATTGCGCCACGGTCAGTCAGTCCCTCGGCCAGCAAACCACCGCCACACCCGACATCCAGCACTTGCGCGCCTTTCAGTGTTGCCCGTGAGTCGATGTAGTCCAGGCGTATGGGGTTAAGGCGGTGCAACGGCTTGAATTTTCCTGCCGGATTCCACCATTCCTCGGCCATAGCCTCGAACTTCTTTATTTCTTCAGAATCGAAGTGCCCCTGCATGGAACGGCAGGCTGCTAGGGCAAGGGCACTATGGCAAGGGCGATATGCCTATCCAATATCCGGGTAAGCTGATGGTTCCATGTCAGGTGCGGCTCTGTCATGCTGCCCTCCATTAAAGATAAGGAAGGTTTACATGATTCTGAGTACAACTCCAAGCCTTGAGGGGAAAAGCATTGCCGGGTACAAAGGCGTGGTTGTTGGCGAAGCCATTCTTGGCACCAATATCTTCCGCGACCTGTTCGCCGGCATCCGCGATATTGTCGGAGGCCGCTCCGGCGCCTATGAAAAGGAACTGGCCAAAGCGCGTGGAATCGCCTTTGCCGAGTTGGAACAGCACGCAACGGAACTTGGCGCCAATGCCGTTGTCGGTATTGATATCGACTACGAGGTCGTCGGCAAGGATGGCAGCATGCTGATGGTCAGCGTCAGCGGTACGGCGGTCGTTCTTGGCTGATGCTACTGCAACTGATTCACTGAAACCCGGAATGGGGTGAAAGTAACGAAGAAAATATGTGCCAGCGGCTGGAGATAACGGGTTATTCAGTCAGCCGGCGGATCGTTTCAACCCGTCGGCGGTTTGCACCAAGATCGGAGTATCCGACACGAGAGGCCGAGCGAATGTGGATGATACCGGTTTTGTGATCCATCCACGCTTCCAGATCATCGACAAAACGGAACAGTGTTGATGTAAACGTCGCGTGCAGATAAAGACCATCGTTTGTTTCGATATTGCTACCTGTCTGCCTGATGACGTTAACCAGCGCCA
>BTQQ01000069.1:0-8691 GCA_036985955.1 Zetaproteobacteria bacterium
ATTGAATATGCGCGTTCACTTCAGGGGATTGAAATTGCCGTGTTTATCCGGCCAGAAATTCATACGGGCTGGAAGGTTACGTTCCGTGGCAAGTACGATGCCGATGTGGGGACACTGGCCGTATCGCTGGGCGGTGGTGGCCATCATCATGCAGCGGGCTGCACCATGCACGGAACCTTTGAGGAAGTGCAAGGTAAGGTCCGGCATGCCGTCAGTGAACTATTGGAGGATAAGCACTGATCTCCGGCATTATCCTCCTGGATAAACCACAGGGCTGGACATCCCGCAGAGCAGTCAATGAAATGATCCGCTTGTTCACGCGAGCAGGTGAGAAACGTATCAAGGCAGGGCATGCAGGGACGCTTGATCCGCTGGCGACGGGGATGTTGCCGGTTTTGCTCGGAGAGGCTACGCGTTTTTCCGCTGTGGGTCTGGATGCGGACAAAACCTACGAAGTGACGATGGATTTAAGCTATCAGACGGATACGCTGGATGCAGAAGGCGAGACCACCGCACGTTTTGACATGCGTATCAAACAGGAAGACGTGGAAAGTGTCCTCCCACGCTTTACCGGAAATCTGGAGCAGGTGCCACCCGCGTATTCGGCGATTCATGTGGATGGCCAGCGCGCCCATGAGATTGCACGCAAGGGGGGTGAGGTGGTGCTTGCGCCGCGTCCGGTTGCGATTCGTGAACTCAAGCTGATTGATTTTTCATTTCCCACAGTTACGTTGCGTGTGTGCTGCTCGAAAGGAACTTACATTCGTTCCCTGACGCGGGATATTGGCGCCATTCTGGGGATGGGTGGTTGCGTTACGGCGCTCAGGCGCATCTCCACAGGTAGTTGGCCGGAAGCTATGATGCTGCCTTTCGATACCGTGGCGAAGCAGCATGAAGCGTGTATCCTGCCTTTGAAACAATGGCTGAGGCATTTACCAACAATACTGCTGCAGAGGGGGGAAGCGCGGCGTTTTGTGCAGGGACAGCGCATTCAGATGGATAGCGGAATACTAGGTGAAGTTACCGTGTCTTCTGAGGATATATTGCTCGGGACAGGCATTATGAAGCCGGGAATGTATCGTATGGTGTTGCACCCCGCACAGACTCTTCCATCCGCACAGCGGAGGCTATTATCGTGAGATCGGTTATACTGATTGTGCTCATTTTACCGCTGATTATCAGTCTGGGATACCTGTTGACACATCCGATGCCGTCACATGATATCAAAGCGCTGGAGCAGGCTTTCAGCGGCAACCCGCTACCACCGGAAAAACAAATTAAAGCAAAGGAGAATTGGAGAATGGGATTATTCAAGAAAGCGCCACAAGCAGGCGATACGGGAATTCCGGAGGGAAATCATATCAAGGTGGAAACGGATATTGGCTCATTTACATTTGAACTGTTCCCGAAGGAAGCTCCGAACACCGTCGCCAATTTTAAGGCGCTGGCGGGCAAGGGCTTCTATGACGGTTTGACCTTTCACCGCGTGATCTCGGGTTTTGTCGCCCAGGGTGGTGATCCCAAAGGTAATGGCACTGGTGGCCCCGGTTATCACATCAAGGCCGAATTCAACAGCCACAAACATGTGACAGGAGCGATTGCTATGGCCCGTTCATCCGATCCTGATTCCGCCGGTAGTCAGTTTTATATCTGCTACGGCGCGCATCCACACCTGGATGGCCACTACACGGTATTTGGCCAAATCACCGAAGGGCAAGATGTGGTGGATCGGATTACCAAGGGAACAGTAATGACGAAGGTGAGCGTATTGCCGTGATATATTGATGAGATAAGGGTTCTCTGAGAGGTCTTATTGACATCGGAATGGCAGACCAAAAGAGTGAGGCATTATCTGGTAGCCAGGAATAGGGTGCTTCGCTCGTAATAGTCGAATTAACCTCATGCGCTGCAATTGAGCAGGAAGAGAAAGTGAAATATGCCAAAGAAAAATGAAGTTTTACTGACCGAGGTTGGAGTGGATATGCAGCATCCGACTCTGCTTTATCAGCGCGAAGGGCATGCAGTCTACTGGCTTGGAATTACTGAAGATACTGTCTTCCGTTGCAATGTTTATCTCATCATTGATGGTGATGAGGCCATCCTTGTTGACCCCGGTTCGCGTAGTTATTTCGCGCAGGTCAAATCCAGAGTTTCCCAGATAATCGATCCTGCTTCGGTGAACGGCATGATTCTCGGCCATCAGGATCCTGATGTGGCGGCATCGATGGTTGACTGGCTTGAGGTATGCCCGGACTGTATGGTCTATACCTCACCGCGCGGCCAGGTTCTGTTACCACATTTTGGTGTATCCGGTTATCGCTGGCAAGATATCGAAACAAAGCCAGTCCATACTTTTGTCTCCGGACGAAAACTCCGTTTTACTACCGCGCCTCACCTGCATTCCCCGGCGGCTTTTACCAGTTATGATGAAGTCTCGTGCTTTCTCTTTTCCGGTGATATATGGGCTGCTCTGATGACCTCCTGGCAATTGACCGTCAAAGACTTCGATCAGCATCGAATGCAAATGGATATGTTTCACATGGATTATATGGCCTCAAACATCGCGGCGCGGGGCTTTATTGCCAAATTGGATGGTCTAAATATTAATGCCATTCTACCCCAACATGGCTCGCTTATCAGCCATGCTCATGTGGAAGATGCGCTTGAATATTTACGAACGCTGCAATGTGGCACTGACATTGCTTATCCAGATTAATTCAACAATGGCAAGACAAGATGAAAATGAAATAAATCAGCTTGAACGAAAGGTACGCTTGCTTACAGAGGCACTCAGTCAGTCCAATCGCCTCCAGGAGAAGTGGCATGAGGCTTCTCGCCAGTTGACAGTTTCCAAACATGCGCTGAAAAAGAAAGAAATTGAACTCCGCCAGGTTATTAACACCGCACGCGATGCCTTTGTCCGAATGGATGCAAGCGGCATCATCACAGCCTGGAATCCTGAAGCCGAAAAAATGTTTGGCTGGAGCCCGGGAAAGATTATCGGCAAACTTCTGGCAGATACAATCATTCCACCGGAATATCGTTCCGCCCACACAAAGGGACTGAAAAAATTTCTTACCAGTGGTAAGGGTCCTCTTGTTCATAAAGGCCCTGTTGTCAATAAGGCCATCGAAATCACTGGCCTGCATTTTGATGGTCATGTCTTTCCCGTTGAATTATCCGTTGTGCCGGTTCGTACAGATGGCACATGGTTGTTCAACGCTTTTATCCGGGATATAAGCGTACGCAAACAGACTGAGGCACAACTGCGCAAGCTCTCCAGTGTCATTGAGCAGACTGGAGAAGGTGTTGCTGTTACAGACAGGGACGGAACTATCGAATACGTCAATCCGGCCTTTACCAGGCTAACGGGATATTCCCCGGAGGAGATCATTGGCCAGAATCCCCGCATACTGAGTAGTGGCAATCAGGATGCGGGCTTCTACAAAAACATGTGGGATACGATCCTTTCCGGCAAAATATGGCAGGAAAAAGTGATTAACCGGAAAAAGGATGGTACGTTTTATCCTGTCATGCTGACAATTTCACCCATCCGTAATGCTGTGGGAGAAATTACTCATTTTGCCGCTACACATGCTGACCTGACAGAGCATGATGAGATGCAGGCAAAGTTTGAGCAGGCGCAGAAGATGGAGGCTGTGGGTACACTGGTGGGCGGTATCGCACATAACTTTAATAATATGCTGGCAGGTATTTCCGGGAATATGTATCTACTGCGGTCGAAGATGAAGGGAATGCCGGAACTGGTGGATAGGGTACGGCGGGTGGAGGAGCTTACGCTTCAGGCAGCAGACATGGTTTCCGAACTGCTGATCTTTGCCCGCAAAGGCAACGTGGAAAAGAAAAATGTTGATCTCGCGATAGTTCTCACGGAGGCATATAAGCTGGCCGGGATTGCTTTCCCGGAGAATATCAAAGTCGTTCAGGAATTTACGGATGATTCCCTTCCCATCCATGGTGATGCCAATCAGATTCAGCAGGTCATGATAAATCTGATAAATAATGCGCGTGATGCAGTTGCGGATGTGAAGGCACCGGGAATCAGGGTTTGTATTGAACGGTTTGAGGCGGATAAAGATTTTCTCAAGAAGTATCCGGAAATCGACGGCTGTGCGTTTAAGATGGGTCAGGCCTTTGCGCGGCTCTCCATATCGGACAATGGTTGCGGCATTCCGGAAGAAAAATTATTGGATATTTTTGAACCGTTTTTTACCACCAAGGAAATAGGAATTGGCACGGGCCTTGGTCTGGCTATGAGTTATGGAACGGTTCGCGAGCATGGTGGCGTGCTGGACGTTGAAAGCGAGGTGAGCAAGGGAAGCATATTTAACGTGTATCTGCCGCTTATACAATCGCAGGTTATCCGGATTGACACGCATGATGAGGAAAAAATTGCTCATGGTAGAGGCGAAACAATCTTGCTGGTGGATGATGAACAGTATGTACGGGAAACGGTTGGCGAAGTTCTTGAAGAATTAGGATATAATATACTGCTGGCGGAGAATGGCCGACAGGCAATCAAAGAATTTGAAAGCCATAAGGATCAGGTTGATTTGATTATTCTTGATGTAGTTATGCCGGAGATGGGGGGACCTGAAGCGGCCAAGTGTATAAGGGAAGTTGATCCGGATGCCAAAATAATATTTTCTACCGGTTATGATTTGGAAAATGCACTGAATCTGGAATCTAATGTTTCCTCTGATGAGGTGTTATCCAAGCCCTTCGCTGTGTCAAAACTCCAACGGCTAATTCGTCAGCGGCTTGATTCATAACCCTGTGCTGTGAAAAAGGTTAACCCCGCCCCGCCCGTTTTCGATCAATCTCACTGAGATGTCGCTTACGCAACCGAATAGATTTCGGCGTAATTTCAACCAGTTCATCATCGGCAATAAACTCAATGGCACGCTCCAGCGTGAGTTGAAGCGGCGGTACCAGATCAATGGCATCATCCTTACCGGAGGCACGCACATTGGTCAATTTTTTACCCTTGGTGGCATTGACGACCAGATCGTTATCGCGCGCATGAATGGCGATAATCATGCCTTCATAAAGTTTTACGTTCGGACCAATAAACATCTTGCCGCGTTCCTGCAATTTCCACAGAGCAAAGGCCACCGATTCACCCGCACCATTGGAGATCATAACACCGTTCTGACGTCCCGGTAATTCACCAATGAACGGACCGTATTCGTGGAAGACATGATGCATTACACCGGTACCTCGCGTATCGGTCAGGAACTCCGAGGTGTAACCGATCAGGCCACGCGTCGGGCAATGAAATTCAATGCGCGTGGTACCATCGGGATTGTTCTGCATGTGGGTCATTTCTGCACCGCGTTTACCCAGCTTCTCAATCACCGCGCCCTGATACTGTTCTTCCACATCCACGGTAACATGTTCATACGGCTCTTGTTTGGCACCATCCACCCGACGGGTGATAACCGTAGGCCGCGAGACGGCTATTTCGAAGCCTTCGCGGCGCATATTCTCCAGCAATATCCCGATATGCAATTCGCCGCGTCCTGAAACCTTGTATACATCACCGGTCTCCGTGTCTTCGACGCGCATGGCCACATTGGTGCGAATCTCCTTCATCAGACGGTCGCGAATCTGGCGGGTGGTCACAAACTTACCCTCGGTGCCAGCCAGCGGTGAGCTGTTGACATGCAGTTCCATGGTTAGCGTGGGCTCGTCCACATGGATGACAGGGAGAGCAACGGGGTTCTCTTTGTCCGCAATCGTTTCGCCGATGTGAATTGTTTCAATGCCGGCCAGAGCGACAATGTCGCCGGTTGAGGCTGATTCGATCTCAATGCGCTCTAAACCCTGAAAACCGAGGATCCTGGTAATCCGTGCTGAGGAGCGGCTGCCGTCAGCGTGCAGCACCGTTATATCCTGCCCCATCCTGATGCTGCCGTTGGCGATGCGTCCGATGACGATGCGACCAACGTAATCATCCCAGTCGAGTGTGGTGGCCAGCATTTGCAGGGGCGCATTGGCATCGCCTGACGGCGGGGAAACGTGTTCAATGATGGTGTCGAACAGGCAAGTCAGATTATCCGAAGTTTCGGCCATATCCAGCATGGCGTACCCATTCTTTGCCGAGGCATAGACGATGGGAAAATCAAGTTGTTCATCGGTTGCGCCGAGGGCGGCGAACAGATCGAAAGTGGCATTCACGCAGGCATCCGGGTTGGCACCATTACGATCAATCTTGTTGACGACAACAATGGGTTTGAGTCCGAGATTCAGTGCCTTGGATAACACGAAACGTGTTTGCGGCATCGGCCCTTCGGCGGCATCAACCAGCAATAACACACCATCCGCCATATTCAGGATACGTTCCACCTCACCGCCGAAATCGGCATGCCCCGGTGTATCCACGATATTAATACGCATATCGCCATATTTCAGGGATGTGTTCTTGGCGAGAATGGTGATGCCGCGTTCGCGCTCAAGATCGTTGGAGTCCATGACGCATGTTGTGGCGGAAGCGCGGTCATCAAGGGTTCCGGACTGCTTGAGCAGTTCGTCCACCAGTGTGGTTTTGCCGTGATCCACATGAGCGATAATGGCGATATTGCGAAGGTTCTTATTCATGGGTTGTTGTTCCTGATGTGAAAGTGGCGCGCATGGTAGCAGTCAGGACTAACAAGGAAAGGAATTCCTCCGTATGCTTCAGCCATGCGATTCAAACTGGCAGGAGACTTCACGCCGCAGGGCGACCAACCCCGGGCTATTGCCGAACTGGTGTCGGGCGTGCGTGAAGGTGCACGCCACCAGACACTGCTCGGCGTGACCGGTTCCGGTAAGACGTACACCATGGCTTGCGTGATTGAACAGGTGCAGAAACCGACCCTGATCATGGCGCCGAACAAGACACTGGCGGCGCAGCTCTATGGTGAGTTCAAGCAGTTTTTCCCCGATAATGCGGTTGAGTATTTCGTTTCTTATTATGATTATTATCAACCCGAGGCCTATGTGCCGACCTCGGACACGTATATTGAGAAAGATTCATCCATCAACGAGCACATCGACCGCATGCGTCATGCAGCAACGCGTGCGCTGCTGGAACGCGAGGATGTCATCATCGTTGCCTCCGTTTCCTGCATCTACGGCCTCGGTAGCCCGGAAGCATATTCAGATATGCTGTTGTATTTCGAAGTGGGGCGCGCGCAGGATCAACGGAAAGCGGTCAAAAAACTGGTTGAGTTGCAATATGAGCGTAACGATACCGATTTTCACCGTGGCTGCTTTCGGTTACGCGGCGATGTGCTGGAAATCTTTCCGGCACATGCTGAAGATTTTGCCATCCGCATCGAGTTCTTCGGCGATGATGTGGATGCCGTTTCCCGCTTCGATCCGCTGATCGGGAAACGGCTGGAATCCCTGCATAAATATACGGTATTTCCAAAGTCCCACTTTGTGACGCCGCGTAGCCAGTTGATGACGGCGATGGATGCAATCCGGGCGGAACTGGCCGAACGGCTGGCTGAACTGCATGACCGGAATAAACTGGTCGAAGCACAACGGCTGGAACAGCGCACGATGTTCGATCTGGAGATGATTCAGGAGATTGGTTATTGCACCGGTGTGGAAAACTATTCACGCCATCTGACCGGGCGTGCATCAGGTGAGCCACCGCCGACGCTACTCGATTATCTACCCAATAATGCGCTGGTGATACTGGATGAATCGCATGTCACGGTGCCGCAGATCGGCGGCATGTTCAAGGGTGACCGCTCACGCAAGCAGACGCTGGTAGATTTCGGTTTCCGCCTGCCCTCAGCATTGGATAACAGGCCTTTGCAGTTCCATGAATTCGAGGCGGCGGCGCCACAGTCAATTTATGTATCGGCTACGCCCGGTCCTTATGAGATGGAGCATTGCGAAGGCGCTTTTGCCGAGCAGGTCATTCGTCCGACGGGCCTGGTTGATCCCGAGGTGGAGGTGCGCCCGGCTACTACGCAGGTTGATGATTTTGTCAGTGTGGCGAATAAAGTGGTCAAAAAAGGCTATCGCGTGTTGGCCACATGCCTGACCAAGCGTATGGCCGAGGATATAACGGAATATTTGAATGATTTGGGCATGCGCGTGCGCTATTTGCACTCGGATATCGATACGGTGGAGCGCATGGAAATCCTGCGAGATCTGAGATTGGGCGTATTCGACATACTTGTTGGCATCAATTTGCTACGGGAAGGGCTGGATTTGCCGGAAGTGGCTCTGGTAACAATATTCGATGCGGACAAGGAGGGTTTTCTGCGTTCCGAACGTTCATTGATTCAGACCATTGGCCGCGCATCCCGTAATGTGGAAGGCCACGTCATTCTGTATGCGGACAAGATTACTGGTTCCATGCGGCGAGCCATGGATGAAACCGCACGCCGCCGTGAAAAACAACTGGCCTACAACAAAGAGCATGGTATTACACCGCGGACGGTGAAGAAAGAAATCAGGGATATTCTTGGTTCGGTTTATGATATGGATTATGGCCATATTCCTGAAGTGGCTGAACCTGAGATAGAATACCTGTCCGATGCCGAAAGGCAGTCCCGCATTGCCGAACTGGAGCGGCTGATGCTGGAAGCCGCCGTCGATCTCCGCTTTGAGGATGCGGCGAAATACCGCGATGAAATACAGAAGCTGGCCTGAATTATTCATGAACTG
>BTQQ01000070.1:0-8639 GCA_036985955.1 Zetaproteobacteria bacterium
TGGATTTTTCCAACACAATTGTTGCGGGGCGGGTGACGGTCATCATGGGGCCAAATGGCACGGGTAAGTCCAGTCTGTTGCTGGCATTGGTGGCCATGATTCCGGTTTGCGGCGAGATCGTGTTGCAGGGTAAATCATTGAATGAACATGCCAGGGCGGAGATTGCGCGAGCAATTGCATGGCAGGGTGAGTTACCGCCAACAGAATTCGGGCTGACCGTAGCGCAGCGTTTGCGGCTGGCGAGTGGGGGTAGGCATCCGGATATCGGCGAGTCCGCAAGGCTCATGGAAGTGGATGATCTGCTGGATCGCGCTCTGGGCGAGCTTTCCAGCGGTGAGCGGCAGCGGGTGGAACTGGCGGCGTTGATGTTGCGGGATTGCCCTGTCTGGTTGCTGGATGAGCCGACCGCACATCTGGATCTGCGACATCAAGTCATATGTTTGAATATGTTACGGCGGCAGTCGGAACACGGGCGTGCGATTGTGGTTGTGTTGCATGATATTCAGCAGGCTCTGAGCATTGCGGATGATGTGATACTGCTTGATGGCCGTGGTAATATCGAAGCGGGCGATGTCGCGGTGATGTTGACGCGAGAGCGTTTACAGGCGGCTTTCGGAGTTTCGCTCCATGATGCATCTCTGTTGCCGGACTATCACATCCAGGAGAACGGACATGAAAGTACGTGATAAACGGCAGGGGCTGATTGTTGTCAATACCGGCGAGGGAAAGGGTAAGTCATCCTCCGCCTTCGGTATGGTGTTTCGGGCGGCAGCCTGGGGCATGAAGGTGTGCGTGATCCAGTTCATTAAAGGAAAATGGAAGACCGGCGAGCAGAAGGCGGCAGAACAATTTAATAACATTGAGTGGCATGCCCCGGGTGATGGGTTTACTTGGGACACAAAAAATCCGGAGCAGGATATCAAAACCAGCCGCGAGATATGGAAGTTATGCAAGCAGAAGCTGCGCTCGCACGAATTCGACATGCTGGTATTCGATGAAATTAATTATTGCGCGTCTTATGGCTGGATTTCGGGTGAGGAGATTGCTCAATTCCTATGCGAAGAGCGGCCCGGCTGGATGCATGTGATTCTGACTGGACGCGATGTGCCGCCGGAAGTGATTGACGTAGCACATACGGTGACGGAAATGCGGAAGGTAAAGCATGCGTTTGATCAGGGTATCAAAGCGGCTCAAGGTATAGAATTTTGATGTTATCCGGCACGGAGGTCCTGCTGCTGGCGCACGGGTCAAAGAGTCCGGCCTATGGCGCGTCATGTACCATGTTTCTGGAGCGTTGGGAACAGTCTTCCGGCATACACGCCCGTCTGTGTTTCCTGGAGCAATGCGAACCCTTGCTGGAGGATGCGCTGGCTGAGGCAGCCGTCCGGTCACGGATGATTGCGGTATTACCGCTTTTATTGAATCCCGGTATGCACATGCAGCAGGACATACCGGAGCGTCTGGCGGATTTCAAGCAGCATCATCCTGAAATAGAATTGTACCTTGCGGATGGGTTAACGGATGTCGCTGTTATCGCGGAAGCCTTGTGTGATCGCGCCACCGGGATTCAGGCTGATATGTCATCCATCATTCTCCTGACGCATGGCAGTCGGCAAAACGATACGCGGAAAAATGCGATACGGTTGGCCAATATGTTGGCGCTACGATCTGGCACAGAGGTTGATGTTGTATTTTCAGGGAATGGAAGCCCGTCGCTTAAGGATGCATTAGCACAACGGGCGGATAAAGATGCTGTGGTGATTGTCCCGCACTTCCTTTTCCCCGGTCTCTGGCAGCGGCAGGCCCGTACGGATATGGATACGTTCCGGCACGCGAATCCAGCTAAAGAGTTGATGCTGGCCAAACCTCTGGAGGCGCATCCGGCCATTTTGCGATTGTTGCGGCAGCAGGTGGAGACGGGCTTGAACAGTTTGACTTCAGGGCATTCTTAATCCTGTATCGAGTTCTCTGACTGACCGTCTTCCTCACTTTCAAGCAATCCCTCACTTTCAAGCAATTTACGTATTCGCCCCGGCCTCTCCATCAGGGTTTGCTCAACACAGCCCATATCGGTGATATAGGGGAAGCGTTTGCGCGCCTCAATATTGGCAAGCTTGAGGATTTTCCCGGGGACTGAATTCGCGTCCTCATTGTGATGGTTGGCAATAGGTTCCCGGACACTATCGGGAAAATTCCAGAGCCTGAGGATTTCAGCGCCGGCTTCAGCGTGGTCTATACCGTACGTCTGATGCTCGGCGGCAACCAGTTCTTCTCCGGACAATCGACCCAGCTTACCTTCAAAATACGCCATATCCACACGAATGCCGAGAATGGCCCTGCCAATATCGTGTAACAATCCGGCAATAAATAATTCTTCTTCATCGACACTGAGCAAGCCGGCCATGTGCTGGCTTATCAATGCAACGGCGAATGCATGTGCCCAGAACGTGCGAATTTGGGGCATACCCATAGGGATGGCAAACCCATAGAGCAGCGACATGGTCATGGCAATATGGCCGGTTTCTCTTGTGCCAAGGCGGGCAATGGCCATGGGGAGTGATCCAATGTTCTGGTGCATGGGGTTGTGCATGGGGGAATTGGCAAACTTGAGCACCATGGCGGTGGTTGCCTGATCCGTGCCAACGATGCGTGCCAAGTCCGCAGCGCCTGAATCGGGATCGTCGATAACCTCCTGGATGCGGACATAACGATCCGGCAAGGAAGGAATATCCGATGTGATACCGATGAGCTGCAGGGTGGATTCCCGGTCAAATACCTGTGCAATCATGATACAATGGCTATAGCACAAACAATGCCATAAAGTAGTCTATTCATTTTCAGCAGAGACTTTGCTCAGGCGCAAAGTCAGTTCCGGTCCGTCGCTGCGTCCCTGGAGATTGAAGTAGATGATCCCGCTCACGGCAAGCACTCCTGTGATCTCGGCATGCTGGTGCGTGGCAATATGTCTCAGTTTCTGGCCGTCCCAGGCCCACAGTGAAGAAGGCGCGCTGTCATCGGTGATCCACAGCCATTTGCGTGCAGCATCCCAGGCCAGATTGTCCGGGTGCGCAATACGGCTGTCATGCAGATATTCTTCAATTTCAGGATGTTTACCCGTATCCTTCAATACCAGAATGCTTCCCGTGCCGGTTTCTGCCATCAGAATGCGTCCGTCGGGCAATGTTTCCATATCCTCGATGCGATTAAATGTCCGGGCTTGCAAATGCCTGGCCTGATCTCGTGCATCAAGTGCGGGTGAGATGGTGATCCACCCTTTGCCGGTCAGCAACACGTCCATACGGCGAGTATTCAGATTCAGGCGGTAAAGCGAACCTTTAACCGCTTCATCGGCCAGATAGGCAAAGCGTTTGTCCTGGGAAAACGTGATGCCCTCATGTGCAAAACGGCCCGCGGCGCGAAAAGGCGCAATGGCGCGATGGCTGCTCACCATGCGGGCGCGGTCCACCTTTTGCCCAATCGGAAGGTGTCCCACATCGGCGATGCGCCAGATCAGGCCTTGTGGAAATTCTTCGCCAATCCACAGGCTGCCGTCCGGGGCAAATTTCAATCCATCGGCGCGCATCAATCCTGAAACCAGTATCTGGGGGCGGCCAGTCTCAAGGTCAATTGCGGCGAGGCTCGGCGCCAGCATGCTGGCGCCGGTCTCGCAGCTGACATACAGCCACTTTCCATCGGGTGATAGTGCAAGCATATCCGGGCGGGTATTTTTCCACGCAACCATGGAACGGGCATGCCAGCCGGAATCCAGTTCCAGACCAATGGGGTCTATGTTGCATGCGGCAAGCATGCCGACGAGAAATACGAGTAAAACCCGGAACGTTCGGCAAATCATGGAGCAACTGTCGTAAAAGAACGGCTTGCATGCAAGCGCCTGTGTTACACGGTTCAAATGCATGGTTACTAACAACAACATAAATAAAGCTGCACGCAGAGCCCCACAGGCGGTTCGGATCAAGGCACGATGCGCAGGGAATGGTTCGAGCCCTTGCCAAGTGCCGTAACACAGAGCCGGGCCGCCTGTGGGGCTCCCTCCGGTTGAGCCGCCGGGTGGCCATCTGCTGCGTATAGCTTTATTTATGTTGTTGTTAGTATGCTTGGGACTATGGTTACTGCCGCCTCTCTGAATTCCATCCGCCTGTTTTATGCCGCCTATTTTGCCGCGATGGGGATTGTATTGCCATTTTTTCCGGTTTATCTCGCAGGCAGGGGAATGGATGTGGCGGCCATCGGTGTATTTACGGGACTGTTGGCCATTGCCAAGGTGCTGGCACCGCCATTGGCCGGGCATGCATTGGACCGCAGTTCCGATACTTCCCGTTTTATTCTTGTTGCCTCGCTTGCGGCGGCCATGCTGGCGCTATTAATGCCATGGGTGGAGACCCGCGTGATGCTGGCGCTGGTGGTGCTGGGGTTCGGATGTCTATGGGCGGTGGTATTGCCGTTAACCGATGGTTTATCGGTGGCGATCTCCGAGGCAGCTCTGGTGGATTATGGGCGTCTGCGTGTATGGGGTTCCATCGGTTTTGTTGCGGCATCCCTGGCCGGCGGCGTCTGGTTGGCAGGCGCACAGCAGTCTCAGTTTCCTTACTGGTTGGCCGCGATGTTGTTGGCGACCGCACTGGCGGCCAGAGGGTTCCCCTCCAATACGATACATCAGAGTCAGGCATCATTGAGAAAAGGCCGTTTTTCATCATCATTCGGGTTGTTGCTTCTGGTCAGCTTTTTGATGCAGGCCTCGCACGGTGCGTATTATGGATTTTACAGCCTGTATCTTCTTCAAATGGGTTATACAGGCTGGATGATAGGTGTTTTCTGGGTGCTTGGCGTGGCGGCTGAAATCGTGTTGATGTGGAAGTGGTCCCGTCCCATCGGTGAGGCTGCACCGGCCTTGATGTTGTCCGCATGCCTGTTCTTGGCATCGGTTCGCTGGTTGGGCATTGGGTTGACTCAAGTCTGGTGGATGCTGGCATTGTTGCAACTGCTGCATGCAGCCAGTTTCGCTGCCTTTCATGTCAACGCGGTGACGTGGGTGCGCAGGTTCTCACCGCCTGAACGGCAGGCAAGTGCACAGAGTTGGTATTCCGCCGCAGGATTCGGCATGGGCACGGCTCTGGGCATCATGGCCTGCGGCTGGTTGTCAACACAGGCTGGAGCATCGGGATTCCCGCTCATCTTTTTGGCTTGTGCAGGCGTGGCTTTACTGGGCGTACCGGTCGCATTGAGGTTGAAACGGGTATGACATTGCCGCTGATTATTAACGATATGCATGATTCACAGATGTTTGCGCTGGCGCAGGCGGCAGGGCGGGCAGGCATTCCCGTGGTGGGGACCTCTCCCGACGCAGCACCCTGGGCGGAGGTGAGCCGTTACGTCGACCGTCTGGTGGAATTACCTGATACGAATTCGGTCTATGCCGGTTTTCTTATGCGTACGATTGAACGCCTGAATCTTTCCGGCGTATGGATGCCCGCCTATGAGGACATGGCGCAATTTACCGCAATTTACCGCGATGTATTGAAGAAGCAGGGGTTGAAATTGCTCAGTGTGGATGAGGCGGGATATGAAGCGGCGGATGTGGCCAGATTGAAAGAGGTCCGGGGCGGTCTTAAACTTCCGGGCACGTGGAGCGTGGCATGGCAGGATTTGTGCGATCATGCGGATGAGTTTGTCTATCCATGCCTGCTCAAGGTGTTTCGCAACGATCATGTGCGTCTGGATAGCGCAGAGGCGATGCGCCGTCATGCAAAAGCATATGTAGCGGAGCACCAGCCGGATGAACAACTTACGGTGCAGCAGTGGATTGAGGGCGATGTCACGCGCATGGCGACGGCTATGCTGCTGTTCGATGCGGATTCACGACCGGTACGCGGGTTTACCGGCAGGCGCTTGCGTGTGGCATCCGCCCGCTTCGGGCCGTTTGGTGAGACCACAGCGGCGCAGGCGGAATGGATTCCGGAATTATATGAAGGTGCATGCGAATGGATGGCGGCACTTCACTGGCAGGGATTCGCCGAGGTGGAATGTAAACAGGGGCCGGATGGCGGCTGGTACCTGATTGAGATCAATCGTCGCGCTTCCGGCTGGATGTGTGCGGCCGAGGCCGATGGTGCGGGTATGTTGCAAGCTTATTACCGCATCTGTTCAGAGGGTGTGAAGCTGGAGGAATGTGTGCTGCAACGATCCAATACCCGCTATATGCGCATGGCCGGCAATGATTATCATGCCCCGGACTGGTTTGCGGGATCGTTTCCTGCTGATGGTCGGCTGAAAAGATTCAGACGCTTCCTGCATGCCATGCTGGATTATCGGAAGGCTCCCGAAAGCATCTGTATGGGCGCATGGGACCAGCGGGACAAACGGGCGAATCGGGAAATGCTGCGGCTTACGTGGGAAGCGTTACGAACACCCCTCAAGTAGAGCCCGTAAGCATTTCTATCTGTTGCCACGCCGCATGAACATCGGAGAATACCAACCGGTAGAAAACTGCATGATCGGCAATCCTCGTATGCAACAAACGGATACGTTCGTCTGGCGGAAGATTGTGATGCACATGTGCAGCCAGTTCCATGATACCCTGACTGCGGCGCAATTCAGTCAATGTGGCCGCTTGAGCCATGCCATCATATTGTGGCAATAACACAATGCGCATTGGCTCGGGGGCATGGGCAAGATGTTCGGGATGCCAGATCAGGGATGTTACCGTATTCCCGTTCCTGTCCGGAAAGCAATAGAAAGCGTTGTTGAACAGGCCCGATGCCAACATGGATTCATGGGAGAATGCCGGATGTTTCTCGCTACCCCATTGCAGAGGGCGTGGAAACGGCACGATGTGGCCTGCTGCATCCAGCAACGTGAATTCATCACTGAAATAAGTTGCGCCCGCGAGCAGGGCCACGGTGCACAGGCTGGATTTTCCTGCACCGGAGATGCCTGCACAAGTAATGCATGTACCGTTTATGTTGACCGTACTGGCATGCAGGGATATCAGGGGTGGATACAGCGCGCCAATCACGCGGTTATAGAATTCATATTCAAAAGCAGCGACAACCTCACCGGCATCTTTGCCTTGCCACAACAATTCATCATCCAATGTCAGTTGAAGCATGCCTGCTGATGGTTTGATGGAAAAAAGCATATCAGGCGCGGATTGATGACTGGCTGGAAACAATACGGTCAGGTCGGTAATTCCCTGTACGCAGCCGGATTCTTCGCATTCAATACCAACGTTCATATGAGCAATCGATACCTGTCTTCTCCAGACAGGTAAGCCGTCTGTTACTTCAACTCTGTTCGTCAGCTGCATTGTCCACATAGATTAGACCATACTCGGCAAATTCGGTTAGAATTGATTCCATATCCGCCCTGGCCTCGGCAATATCGGCTTTGACGGTATCATGCAGGATGGCCACCAGGTCGTCCTGACTGCGCTGGCCATTGCACAAATCCAGAATAGCGGCAGCAGTCGGATTAAGAGAAAAACTGGCCCCGTCCTCCGGGTGTACAAACACCACTTCATCCAGTCCTTCCAACTCTTCGCTCAACAGTCCTTCGACCTTCTCCGGGTGTTCAGGGAATGGCATTTTGTATCCTTTCTTCCTCTGTCATTTGACCCAGAGCATAGGCGATGGCCTGGCAATCGCTACAACTCAAGCCTTGCCGGCATTGTTGCCAGCGCTGCTGCGAGGGTGGTGGCAGTGTATATTGATCCAGTACGTGCATGATGTCCCGTAGATTTTGATTGCGAATATTTCCCAGTCTGGTCTGGCGTGAAAAGATGCACGGATACACATTGCCATTGGCGCTGACGCATAGTTTTCCACGGCGGCTGTATGACGGTGCGGGAGTATCTGATTCCGGCGTGGATGCAGGTGCATTAGATTCCGATTGGGCATCAGGCATATCCGGTCGGTGGCCGAAACCGTGCAAACCCGTTAAATCCGGTTGGTAATCCCGCATGAACTGGCCACGGCCGGTTGAGCGGACAATATCAATACCGATTTGTCCGGATTTAAGCGATAACTTATCCTGCAAAAAGCGGATGGTATCCGCTTCCTGACCTTTATTTTCCGGCATCAGGATAATGCCGATGCGTATCTTGAGGTTAGCATCCTGAGCCCGGCGGATGGCGGCCAGTGTACGGTCAAAACTACCGGGAACTTGGGTGATGCCGTCGTGAACGGTGGCATCATGGGAATAGATAGAGAAAGCAAAGTTGGGCCGGTGCGGTAGCAGGTGTTTCAACATAGTATCGCTCAGGGCCAGTCCATTGGTGTAGATTTCCAATGTCTTGTAATCAAAATCACGCGCAGCAGCGGCGGCTTCGATGATATCCGGGTGAATCAGCGGATCACCGCCGGTGAATTGTACCGTCGGGTTTCCAAGTGTATGCGCTTCTTTCAGTACCGCCTTGATTTCATCCAGTGCCAGCCGATTGGAACACTCCGGGGCTGATTCAGCATAACAGTGAATACAGCGCTCATTGCAGCGGTCTGTCAGTTCGATAAACAGCATGCCCAGTCCGTCGCCCAGAAGAATGTGCGATGCGGGCGGGATAGCTCCGGCATGATCCAGATCACCCAGCCAGGGATGGTGATGTGTTAACGCTGCAAGGCCGACGC
>BTQQ01000071.1:0-8576 GCA_036985955.1 Zetaproteobacteria bacterium
CGCCGTCCTGTTTTCGTGTCCATTTCAATCAGGGAAACGCGGTCATCGTCTTTCCAGTCGGAAGGCAAGGCAGGTAAATCTTTGCGGATCTCCTTCAGTTCCTTCCAGTCACGCATGCCGGATTTTCTAAGGTATTCCAGTGATGTTGTTTGAGGCAGGCGTGGCATCCATTGCGCCACAGGACGGTTTGCATCCCAACCGTGCAGATGGAAATAATTGCCGACACTGTTGATCGTGTCGGTCGTGGAATTCCAGACATCACGTTTACCGTCGCCATCGGCATCCACGGCGTAAGCGCGGTAAGAAGAAGGAATAAACTGGGTGGTTCCAAATGCACCGGCATACGATCCGATAACCTTGTCCGGTTGCAAATTCTCCTCCTGACACAGGAGGATAAAATTCCCCAGTTCCTTGCGAAAAAAGTCTGCACGTTTGGGATAACCCGTTGAAAGCGTATATAGCGCATCAAGCACCCTGTCCCGTCCGCTGCTTCTGCCGTAATGGGTTTCCATACCGAGAATGGCGGCGATAATCTCCGGTTGTACCCCGTATTGTTTTCTGGTTTCCACAAAAATATCTTTGTGCTTGGAAATGTAGTTTTCACCCAGGCTGGAAAGGCGTTTATTGACAAAAAGCGGGCGATATTGTGCGTAAGGCCTTGCTTCGTAAGGTCGTTGCATGCGTTCAATCACACTGGGAGTAAACACTGCTTTGGCCAGAACCGGGCGAATGGCTGTATCGGACAAGTTGAATTCAGTTTTGAGTTGAGCGGCCAGTTCGGCTTTCGAGACAAGCGGAACGATTGAGGTAGGCCTTGCGGCCATGGCAGTCGCTATTCCGGGCAGTGTCAATGATGCCATGCCCAGCAACGTCCCCTGCAGGAAACAGCGCCGGGAGTAAAAAGGGGACAGTTTACTTTCTTCGGGACGAAAAAGTGAAACTGTCCCCTTTTTACTTGAACGGGATGATTGATCATTCAATATGGTCACGTAGGCACCTGCTTCAGGGTCTGAAAATACAGCCTAAAATATAAATTCCCGCTTTTCCGGAAGTCCTTCCATGCTTTGCAGCAGGGTTTCAATCAATTCAGTGCTTTGCCATCCGCCGGAGGGTGTACGCTTCATGGAGACCAGTTTAACGACCGGGTTGACGCCGGTAAAAGCCACAAGCTTCCCGCCCTGTTTCAGTCTTTCAGCAAAATGTTCCGGGATGGTTTCCAGAGCAGCACCGAGGATAATCGCATCGAATTCGCCCGTGTCTTTCAATGTGTCCGGTTCCATGCCATTGGCACAGGTTATGGTGACATTGTTCACGCCATGCGTATCCAGATTCTTCCTTGCCAGGCTGGCCAGGGGGTCATGCAGTTCGAAGGAAACAACCTCTTTGGCATACATGGCCATTAAAGCAGTAAGAAAACCCGTGCCCGTACCGATTTCCAGCACCCGTTCATTGCCCTGTAAATCCAGAGCCTGCATGATGTGTCCCTCCTGCAGAGGACTCAGCATTTCCTGTCCGCAAGGCAGTGGAACGCGGCCTTCCATATAAGCCAGGCTTTTTACATCATCCGGCAGAAAAGCTTCGCGCGGCATGGTTTCAAAAGCGTCCAGCAGAACCGGATCGAGAATTTTGCAGCAGCGTATCTGATTTTCCACCATATTATGGCGAGCAGTCTCAAAATCCATGATAGCCATATGCTAATATCTCCTTGGTGAATTCGCGCGTATTACCCATGGCGCTATAATGACTTTTATGAAGCCATCATCCATGAGAATGTAGCTTGGCCGTTAGGCTGCTATAGAGCGCCCTTGTTGACAAGGTGATGCATTTCCATGCGTTTATTTTTGACTCCATTGCTCCAAGTTAGTGGTAATAACATGGGTGGCCACGCAGGTGTTTCAGAGGATTGTTTTAACCCCAATGAGGATCACAGGGTAGGATTACAGCGATTTGAAACCTTTTTTAACACCTAGAGAACGGCAGGAGGGATGGAGGCGCGGGCACGAATAGCCCATACTTACCACAATGACACATGAACACCATGAACCTTCGCAGCATAATCTAAACGCCGCACTGGTGTTGACAGCGGTATTTGCCGTGGTGGAACTGGCTGGTGGCTGGATTTCCGGTTCGCTGGCCTTGCTGGCCGATGCCGTCCATATGGTTTCCGATGTGGCCGCGCTCGGGCTGGCGGCGTTGGCGGGTCGGATTGCCACCCGTCCCGCACATGCGGGCATGAGCTACGGTTATGGCCGGGCGCGTGTTCTCGCGGCACAAGTGAATGGATTTGGCCTGTGGTTTGTCGCCGGGTGGATTGCATGGGAGGCCATGGGGCGTATTCATTCGCCGCCGCATGTGCAGGGCGTGCTGATGTTGAGCGTTGCTACGGCCGGGCTGGCGGTAAATGTCGTTATTCTCAGATGGTTCCGTGACGGTCACGATTTGAATACACGTGCTGTTTACTGGCATGTGCTCGGGGACATGCTGGGGTCGGTGGCGGCTATTGTGGCCGGGGTTGTCATTGTGTGGACCGGCTGGATGCCGATTGATCCGATTCTTTCCCTCGTGGTGACGCTGATTCTGGCATGGGGCGGCTGGCGGCTGGTGCGCGATACGACATTGCAGATTATGGAGGCTGCGCCCGCCTCGGTGAATATGAATGCGTTAAAGGCGTGTATGACCGTCATTGACGGTGTAAAGAGCGTGCACCATGCGCATGTGTGGACGTTGCCGGATGAACGGTTGGCGCTGTCAGCGCATGTGTGTATCCGGAACATGGCGGAGTGGCCGGATATATTGCCCCAATTACTTTCAGGCCTGCGCGGCCAGGGGATTGCCCATGCGACGCTACAACCGGAAAATGGCGGAAATGCCTGCCCTGACTATGATTAACCTGTCGGATTACGGTTGAATGGACACCTGATATTTCTGCTCTGATTTTGGTACAAACCAGTGTTCGCTGTTGTAGCCGATGCCAGCCGGCGCCGGTTTGATGCCGTGAATGCGTTTGTGATAAACGGGTAGGGAGTATGGGGCATAAAGAAACACCATGGGCACATCCTTGTAGATTTCCTGCTGCATCACATCATACAATTGTTTACGTTTGTCTTCATTGAATATTCTACGGGCTTCAACCAATGCGCGATCCACTTTTGCATTGCTGTAAGAAAGAAAGTTGAACTGACGTTTGCCTGTTTGTGAGGAATGCCAGATACTGTACTGATCCGGCTCAGGCGAAAGCGACCATCCCAGAATGACCGCATCGAAATTTCGGGTGTTGATAAAGTGTCCGATAAAGGCCGACCATTCCACCAGCCGCACCTTTACTTCGATACCAATAGCTTTTAACCGTTGCTGGATGATGATGGCGGTATTGGCGCGCTGCGCGTTGCCGTTATTGGTGAGGATAATGAAGGAAAAGGATCGCCCATGCTTGTCCAGAATGCCATCGCCATCATGGTCGCTCCAGCCAGCAGATAACAACATCCTCCTTGCTTTATCCGGATCGTAGGGGCGGGGATGCAACTGTTTGTTGACCCATTTCGTTCCCGGTTTGTACGGGCTGGCAATAACCTTTCCCAGTCCCAGTAGTACGCCATCCACGATTTCCTGGCGGTTGATGGCATAGGCTATGGCTTCGCGGACGCGGCGGTCGGCGAATAGCGGGCGTTTCAGATTGAATCCCAGATAAGTATAGACAAAATCCAGATATTTATAGCGTTTATAATTCGCTTTTAACTGTGGTTTGGTATTGAACAGACGGGTATATTGGATGGGCGACAGGCCTATGGAATCCAGCTTCCCCGCAGAGAGTTCCAAAAATTGTGTTGCAGGGTCGGGGATGATGCGGGTCAATCGTTCCGTAATCCATACCGGACCGTCAAAGTAGCCGGGGTTGGCACGCATCAGAATGGACTGTTGTGATTGCCAGTCCGCCAGACGATAAGGGCCCATGGTGGCTTTTGGATGCCGTGCAAGTTCTGTATGCATGATGTTTTCATGTTCAAAGATGTGCTTGGGCAGGATAGCCAGCGATGCCCACGAAGACATGGCAGGCGAGAAGGGTTCCGCATAATGGGCGATAAACGTCGTTGCATCAGGCGTATCGATGGATGTGACTTTTACATAATCCGATTTGTAGGCGCTTTGTGTATGCTCATCCTGAATCAGATGCAGGGTGAAAGCACAATCAGCGGATGTGAAAGGTTTGCCATCGGTCCAGTGAAGGTTTGGACGCAGATGGAAGGTGATGGTGAGGTTGTCCTTCGACACAACCCATGATTTTGCCAGTTGTCCGGTCAGATTGAGATTCTTGTCATATTTAAGCAGCGAAAGATACATCAGCCCGGCAATGGCATGGCTGGAGGCATCGCCTGCAATCATCGGAATCAGATTACTGGCATCACCGATGCTGGCGGATACCAGCCTGTCTCCCCTTGCCGGAATAGCTGTTGAAGTATCGTTTTTTGTGGTTATTTCAACGGTCTGATTCTGGCCGGAGGTGTCAGGACCGGAACAGCCAGCCAAATATCCGGCCAGCAGCAAGCTTGTCAGAATATGCCGCAGGGGCAAATCGGCCTGCATTTGTGAACAATGCATACCTAGCTTGACCTATTTGTGAATCGCCGTGATGATTGATTTGGACCTGCGGCCTCCACCCTGCGGGCGACCAACGCGGGCTTCGTTGTGGACAAAGGAACAAGCAAGGGCGCGGCAGTATTTATGAATGGTTCAGGCTAGGAAGGACGAATACGGGCCAGAAGCCACAGCCGGTCTCCCGGACGCAGCATGGCGGTCTGGCGCAGGCTATTGGCGCGTGCAATAGCTCTGGGCGTGGTGCCAAAGCGTTTGGCGATGTTCCACAGATTGTCACCACTTCGTACGCGGTAGTGAATGCGCCTTCCCCGCGCCAGCATGGGGTTGGGCAAGGGGTAAGCGGCATTGAAACGTTTGGCAGGAACCAGCAAGGAGCGTCCCGGCCGCAACAGGTTATCCATCCGCGGATTCATGTGTTTCAAATGGCGTAGTGTGGTGCGATATCTTTTGGCCAGTGTCCACAGGTTGTCGCCCGGACGGATACGAATACGGACGTGTGCGGGGATGGCTTCAGAAGCCGATGCCAGCATGCGGGCATGCATGGTCTCGGGGGCATACAGTGTAACGGGCGAATTGAGATATTGGCTGTGATCCAACCCCGGATTGAAGCGGAAGAGATCATCACGGCTGATGCCTGCGGCCTGCGTGAGAAGATTGATGTCCACCGGTGCCTGTAGTTCCAGCGTGCGCGTGGGCCATGGATCCGGAAAGTGCCACACGCCACGCTCAAGTAGCGCCGAAAGTCCCAGGATACTGCGGACATAGGTGCGTGTAATCAGAGGCACGGGCAAATGATCCAGCCCGTCTGAGAGTTTCCATGGGTGGCGGCGAATGGCTCGCGCAATATTACCCGGTCCACGATGGTAGGCAGCAAGCGCCAGCGGCCAGTTGCCGAAACGCCCTTTCATTTTCAGTAAATACCGAACTGCACCTTCTGTCCCTTGCTCCACATCACGGCGGGCATTGATACCATGAGGTGCACGCATTCTGAGCCCGCGTGCCGTTCCCGGCATCAATTGCCACAAGCCCATGGCTCCTGCGGATGAAAAGGCATACGGGTTGTAGCCTGATTCGATCACGGGAACAACGTCCAGTGATGACGGCGCATGCAATTTTTCGAATACGGGCAGCATACGGCCGCGGACATAACGGGAACGTTCGGCGAGCACAGGCCATAATTTTGTATAAACACGCTTGGCTTCCGCCTGGATACGGGCCAGATCGCGTTCGGAGATACCTTGCAGCAACGCGTTGGGCGTCTTTCCAGCCGACAGGCGTTGTTCGATACCGTATGGCATGTCCGTTTCCATAATTAGGAAAGGATCGGCCAGTGCATCCGGAATAGCTGCCTGCATGGCAGAAAGATATATGGCGGATGCCAAAGCCGGAAACCCCGGAAACAGAAACCAGGTGCGCTTTACGTTTGACATGGACGAAAGATAGCGGACTTGTCAGGATGGTAAAGCTCTGTCCTTGTTTGCTGAGGCGATTTGTCCCAGATAAGTTGCACAATCAATCAGAGGAGAATACTGCGACTTGATTCTTGGAGGGTTACATTGGATATTTGATGGATTACGGATGAGGTGATCGGGTTATAACAGCAGGGGCGACGAATGGTTGATGAGAATACAATTGATAAAACCGGGGATACCGTACTGGATCAGGGGCCTGTAGATTTACCTGAGAGCGGGCAGCCTGTTTCTGATAATGAGGCGGCATCTTTGGCGGGAGTGGAAGGTGAATATGTGGATGTCCTGCAAATCCGCATGGGAGGAAAAGATTTCCTGTTGTCCGCAGCTGATGTATCAGAAATCGTGCGGCCGATTCTGTTAACGCCGGTACCAATGGCTCCGGACCATCTGATGGGTGTAGGCAATATTCACGGACAGATCGTGTGCGTTATTGATCCGGGAGAAATACTGGATTTGCCGGAGCCGCCAGCCACGGAAGGTGAGGATACACGTTTTGTATGCTTAAGACATGCACGTATGCGCGTGGCGATTCGTGTGGATGCAGTGCCAGCTATTCATCGTTTACGGAAAGATGCATTGCCCCATGCCAGTGCGGCGGGCGCTACGCATGTACTTGGCCGTATGACGGTTGAAGGTGTGGATTACGATGTGCTCAGTGCGGTGGCGTTACTACATGAGTGAGATGCCGTATGGGGAATACAGTTTAAATAAGGCGTACTTGAAATGTAACCGGATACGAACGATAGTAGGAGCTTGAGAAAACATGGCAGACTGTTTGTAATACGAATACGGATGCCGAAACACAATCGGTTGAGATAAAATTGGCAGGAGGGAATCAATGGCGGTAGTTAGCCTGCGCAAACGCGCGAACAGGAATGTGGGAATATCGCTGGTCATGCTGGTTATTCTGGTCGGGACGGCAGGATTTGCCGCAAACAGAGCCAATGAAAGTTTCGAGTCACTCAACAAACTGTATGGCGAACAGATTGAACTGGAACGGTTCCGTGCTTCTCTCGGCAGTTTGCTGGCGCCACTCAACGATTTCAGCCTGACTGGCAACAAGGCCGATGCGGAAAAGCTTACCGGAGCCTCGAAGGAATTCAGCCGTCTGGATAACGATGTTCGCAACCTGAGCGCATTATCGGAAAAGGATCTTAAAGAATTGAAAGAAGTGTCCGGGCTGATGCAGCAAGTGATTGATATGGCAAGCAGCATTGTGAGCGGAAAAATCCCTGCTTCACAGGCCAAAAATGTGACTGTGGTGGCGCAGAATCTGGTGTTTGTAGCCCAGGAAAAGGTAAATGCCGTGGCCACGGGCCTGAACGAGCGCCTGAATGCTGATGTGAAAGACAAGCGGCAACAGCTCTCCACCCTTGCTATCGCCAGCCTTGTGGTGATTCTGCTGCTGGTGCTGGTGCTGGTGATCTCCAGCCGCTATTTTATTTCCTCAAGCGCCAACATGATTACAGATATCGCCTACCGTGTGACCAATGCTTCCGGCGATATTTTAAGTGCCGTGGATCAGCAGGCAAGCGCATCGGGAACCCAGGCTAAATCCGTGGAACATGTAACGGATGAAATGGAGGATCTTTCCCGTGATTCGCAGCAGATTGCCAAGACATCCAAAGACGTGGTGCGTATCGCTGATGCAACCCGTAAATCTGCCGGTGAAGGCGGGCAGGCAGTGGCCGATGCCATTCGATACATGGAGCGTATCAGGGACGAGGTGAGTTCCATTGCCGAAAAAGTGACATTTGCGGGAGAGAAGGCAGCACAGATTACCGAATCCATTGGCTCCATTCAGGAGATTGCCGAGGAGACCCACTTGCTGGCGCTTAATGCATCCATCGAGTCCGCTGCTGCGGGTGAATTCGGCAAACGGTTTGCCGTGGTGGCAGGCGAGGTGCGGCGTTTGTCCGAGCGCGTACGCGAGTTTACCAGCGAGATTCAAACCGTGGTGGATGACGTGCATCGTTCGTCCCAGGATTCCATTGCCGTGACACGGGAAGGTCTGGAAGAGGTGGCCAAGGGTGTGGAGATTGCCAAACGGGCCGGTGAGGCGCTGAGGATGCTGCAAACCATGTCCGAGAAAACCAGCCAGGCGGTCCAGCATATTGCAAAGGCAACGGATAAACAGGATGCCAGTAACCGTGAATTCATTGAAACGATGAGACAGATCAGCCAGTTGTTAAATGATTCCAACCAGCAGATGCAAACCACGCGTGAATCAGCCTCCCATTTACGTAATGTAGCGGAAGAACTGCATCAAATGGTCTGATCCGGACTTAACCTGAACTATTTATGAATCACCGTGATGATTGCACAGGACATTTGTTTGTAGCGGATTCCGAGGAAGAAGTGCGTAGCCGTGCATACGGACGACCGACGAGGAATTCGTTGCAACAAATGAACAAGCAAGGACACGGCAGTATTCATGAATAGTTCAGGTTAATCGTTCCACATGTCCGATCTGGATTTATCCCAATTCATTTCCGCCTTTTTTGATGAGGC
>BTQQ01000072.1:0-8561 GCA_036985955.1 Zetaproteobacteria bacterium
TCTGGGCCAAATATGTGGTGTTTATCGCCGTAGTGGAGGCCGGGCATTTGTATCTGGCTTTGACTGCGCTCCTGTTCTCCGCTGTGGGCGCGTTCTATTACATCCGCGTAATCAAATACATCTACTTCGATGAGGAACGGGTGGCATTTGATTTTACGGAAAGCCGTTTAATGCAGGCGACAGTCGTGGTGACGGCCATTGCTGTTGTGGCTTTGGGGCTATTCCCCGGTCCGATGATTGATATCTGTAAGGCGGCGATTAGCGGCATTATCTAAGCATTATCCGCGCCCGTAGCTCAGCTGGATAGAGCATCAGGCTTCGAACCTGAGGGCCGGGGGTTCGAATCCCTCCGGGCGCGCCAACCCAGCCAATGCCGAGGGAGTTTAATGAATGCAGTCTTCCGTTGTATTCACCCACCTTGCATTTTACAGTTATGCACAATTCATAGTAGCTCATGCAGGCTAGTTGGGAGGCTTGAGCAATGATTTGGCTGTATAACCGGGTCAGGCTCTGGCATTTTGATATTCATCATGGCCAATCGTTCCACGCCTTCCTGCATTAGCAGATAAAGATGGTAGTGATCCTCATCTGTCAAGAAAATATCCTGCACTGCAATGCCATGCAGTATGACACAAGATATCAAAAACCGAACCGGTCGCAGTCTTTTAACCCTGTGTAAATTGTATGTCTTGTCATACCGGTAACAGCGAGAGTAAGGTGTCGATGGGGTCGGCAGCTAAAGGGTGGCCATGAGTAAATATTCCACTGTTAAGGCTTTCTCGTTTGCAATGCGGCCGTAACCTGTTTGACTTCAAGGAGGAAACGATGAAATACCGTCAGCGAGAACTACAAACCTGGATCATGTATATCATGCCGGTGGTAATCATGCTTCTACTTTTCACATTGCCAACGCATGCCAATCCCATGCACATGGGCATGTCTCACCACGGGCATCACGGCCACATGTTCAAACCGCATAACGCGGCGGTTCACTTTCTTGGCATGGCGAAGCCACTTCAGCTCACAGGCAAGCAGATCAGTCACCTGGTTACATTACGCGATACATGGATCGAGAAAAACAGCATGAACGAGGCGCGGCTGGCTGCGGCACATGCCGATCTGCAGCGGCTGATCATGGCTGGTCCCATCGACCTGAAAGCGGTAGACCGGACACTGGCACAGATCGGCCCACTTGAGTCCGGCCTGTGGCACGCCTTTGCCCGGCAGCTACACGACATCAAGTCCATGCTCTCAGTTGAGCAGAAACAGCAGCTTGCGAAGATGCATCGCAAAATGTCCAGGCATGGTATGGGGTCTCGACCATCCCCCGGAAAATGATAGCTGTAGGAAAACGCCATGAATGCCAAACCCGGCGCATGGCCATAAAAGGCTGACCCGGCCTCGGAATCCGGAGTGCAAGGTGACGTAATGCAGTCAAAACACACATTGCATGCTGGGAATAGGTCTATTGCCCCTGTTTCCGAGGTGTCGGAATTTATTTGCTCGGATAAGCCGCTGAAAGTTGTTTGAGTGTATCCATCATGCTGGTCAGCCATTGTTTGCCCATTTTCTCTTCAAGCTTCTGACAGGCAAGCCGGATTTCCTTTTGTTTGCTCTCATCCAGTAGTTTGTCAGCAAAAGGATACAGTTCTTCCTCTTCCTGCTGGATGTGGGTGTGAATTAAATCAATATATTCTTTTGAATATCGACAGAAGGTTGTATTGGCATCCGAACTTGCCACACGCAAACCGGCAGCGGCTTTGGCCATATACACGAACTGTTCACGTTCCCGCTTATGCTCATCAAGGATTTCTCCGATCGTGCAATGTTGCTTTACACCCGCACTTGCCAGCGCAGGAAACAGGATGGTTTCCTCCCGGGTGAGATGCCAGCCACCTTTGAAATCGCGAATCCATTCCATAGCGTTGCGAAGATGTTCCACATTGATGTTACGGCCCATGGCCATGTTTTTACACATGACTTCGATAGCGGCAAGCATTTGTTCGATGGCGCGATGGTCTTGCGACAGGGTGTCAGTGATTTTCACGGGTAGTAGCTTCGCATATCGTTTGGAATCCTTCAATCTGTGTATGTATGGGCAAAGAAGTTCTTGCCAACAGGATGGTATCTGAGTATAAATCGCGCCCTTTCAGATTTAACGGGAGTAGCAACGTGAAAGCTGGCATTCATCCGGAATATAAGACCGCAAAGGTAACATGTTCGTGCGGCAACACATTTGAGACGCGCTCGACCAAGGGCGATATTCATGTCGAAATCTGTTCGGCTTGTCATCCATTTTATACTGGCAAGCAGAAGATTGTGGATACCGAGGGCCGCGTGGAACGCTTCTACCGCAAGTACGGCAAGAAGCCGGCGAAAGCTCAGGCATAATTGGAGTCAGATATGTATGCAGTGATTCAAACCGGCGGCAAACAGTATCGTGTACAGGAAGGCGATGTGTTGCGCGTGGCGAGCCTTGGCGCCGAAGCAGGCAAGAAGGTCAACTTCGACCATGTTCTGCTGATCGGCGAAGGTGATGCCATTAAGGTGGGTGCGGATGCGGCCAAGTCCAGTGTGGCAGCGGAAGTCCTTGAGCATGGACGAGGAAAGAAGGTGGAAATCTTCAAGAAGCGCCGCCGCAAGCATTCGCAACGAACGCAGGGTCATCGTCAGGGCTACACCTCGGTGCGCATCACAAAAATCGGTGCAGCCAAGGCCGCACCAGCGAAAAAGGTGGCTGCCGCACCCGCAAAGAAAGCAGAGGTTAAGCCTGAGGTGACAGAGAAGTCGGCAACGGCAAAAAAACCTGTAACTGCCGCACAGAAACCGGCAGCCAAGGTTGCGTCGAGCAAAAAAGCTGCCACTAAGCCAGCGGCCAGGAAAACAGCTTCTGCCAAAACAACGGCTAAGCCAGCAGCAAAGAAAGCAGCAGCAAGTGCTGCCAAGCCTGCTGCAAAGAAGGCTGTGTCCAAGACAAGCAGTAAGAAGAGCGACAAGGAGTAAACCATGGCACATAAGAAGGCAGGCGGCTCAACCCGCAATGGACGCGATTCCAATTCCAAGCGATTGGGCGTCAAATGCTATGGTGGTGAAGTCGTTCGTGCGGGAAATATTCTTGTTCGCCAGCGCGGCACCAAGATTCGACCGGGTGATAACGTGGGATGTGGCAAGGACTACACCTTGTTTGCGCTGGTTGACGGCCAGGTGGAATATTTCAAGAAGGCGGGGCGCACAACGGTGCGTATCACTGGCTGAAGCATTCACCTGAACTATTCATGGGGCGCGAGTGATCGCGCCCTTTTTGTTTTTTGGTGAAGCGAGGTAGCGTTCAAACATGCGGTTTATTGATGAAGTAGAGATAGAGGTGCGTGCCGGTAACGGCGGTGCGGGGTGTGTTTCGTTCCGGCGGGAGAAGTATATCCCGAAAGGGGGTCCGGACGGAGGCAATGGCGGGCGTGGCGGGCATGTCATTCTGGTAGCCAGCACGAGTAAGAATACGCTGCAGGAATTGTATCTTAGGAAGCACCTTTATGCCAAAAACGGACAGCCGGGCAGGGGCTCGGACCGGCACGGAAAGAATGGCGTGGATATTGTCATTGAAGTCCCGGTAGGGACGCTGATACGGGATGAGGCAGGGGGCTTGCTGACGGACCTTGATTGCGCGGGGGCGCAATATGTGCTGGCTCGCGGTGGTCAGGGAGGTCTTGGCAATGTTAATTTCAAGAGCAGCACCAATCGAGCACCCCGCTACGCCCAGCCGGGAGAAGCAGGCGAAGAAGGAAGGCGCGTGCTCGAGCTAAAGGTTATGGCGGATGTCGGCCTTGTGGGATTGCCCAATGCTGGCAAGTCCACTTTGCTGTCCGTGATTTCCAATGCCCACCCCAGGATTGCGGATTATCCATTCACGACGCTGAAGCCTGCGCTTGGTGAGGTCTTTATGAATGAAGGTGACGGATTTGTAGTGGCCGATATTCCGGGATTGATTGAAGGTGCGCATGAAGGCAAGGGCTTGGGCATACGGTTTCTGCGCCATGTGGAACGAACCAAAGTGTTGTTGCATCTGGTGGATGCGGCCAGTCTTGAAGCAGATATTGATGCTCAGATGCATGAAGTGGAAGTGGAGTTGAAGGGTTATGGCGATACGGTATGGAATAAACCAAGGATGCTGGTGGTGAACAAGATGGATGCCCTGACATCCGATATGCGGGAAGAGGTCAAAAAGCAGGCTGCCCGGACGGAACTTGTGGCGTATTTTGTGTCAGCGGTGACGGGTGAAGGTATCCCTGCGCTATTGAGAGCAGTATCGGAGCAGGTTGAAACCATGCGGAAGGTGACAGCATGATTCGAAGCCGTAGTGATCTGTCGCGTGTCCATCGCCTGGTGGTCAAAATCGGCAGTTCACTGTTGGCGGATGCCAAAATGGGGGTGCGGCAAGCCCTGGTCGAGCGGTTTGCCAACGAAATTGCAGTGCTGCATGCAGAAGGCATGGAGATCGTGGTTGTCTCTTCAGGCGCGGTGGCGCTTGGGTGCGTACACCTGGACTGGGTGGGGCGCACACTTTCTGTCCATGAGAAACAGGCTGCCGCAGCCATTGGTCAACCCCTTCTGATGCATGCCTGGAAAGAGGCTTTCTCCGTGCATGGCATTGGCGTGGCGCAAATGTTGCTCACCCGGGATGACTTGCGTAACCGGCGCCGTTATCTCAATGCCAGCAATACCAGTGAGACCCTGTTTTCCGCCGGTGTCATTCCCATTGTAAACGAGAATGACACGGTCGTGGTGCGCGAAATCAAGTTTGGAGATAATGATAATCTGGGCGCACTGGCCGGTTTGCTGGTTGATGCTGATTTACTGGCGATTCTGACGGATGTGGAAGCCCTGTTCGATGCTGATCCTTCCATTAACACGGATGCCCGGCGCTTAAGTCTGGTAGAAGCGGTGACTCCCGAGATCATGGATATGGCCGGGGAAGCAGGCAGTGATTTTGGTACCGGCGGCATGGCCAGCAAACTCAGGGCGGCACATATTGCCACGCGCGGTGGTGTGGTGGCGGCCATTATCAGCGGCCATGAAGAGAGGCGGCTTTCAGCTTTGCTGCGGGGCGAGGATGTGGGCACGCTGTTTGCCTGCGGCTCCGACAGGCAAACGCGGCGGCAGCACTGGATTGCGGAAGTGCTTCCGGTGAACGGCAGGATTACCATCGATGGCGGAGCGGAACGCGCCATCGTTGAGCGGGGCGCCAGTTTGTTGCCGGTGGGCGTGACAGCCGTTGAAGGGACGTTCGATAAGGGCGAATGTGTGGAGATTGCGGGAGGCTCCGGTGTCATTGCGCGGGGTTTGTGCAATTATCATGCTGAAGAAATGCGCAAGATGATTGGCGTCGCCAGTGACCGAATCGAGGAAGTGCTGGGATACCGCGATTTTTCTTCGGTGGTGCATCGGGATAATCTGGTGCTGGTGAGCCACTTGCAAGCGGTTCAAGTGAAAGGAGTGTAAGCATGGGAAAAGATGTAAAATCCGTGATGAAGGTGCTGGGCAGACAGGCCAGAGAAGCTTCTTCCCGGATGCGCATGGCGGAAACGCATGCCAAAAACGATGCGCTAAAGCGTGCGGCGGGCGTACTGCGGCGGGAGAGTGAAGAAATTCTTGCGGCGAACGCCATGGATATGCAAGCCGCCGGGAAAAATGGCGTTGACGACGCGCTGCTGGAGAGGTTATTGCTAAACCCGGACCGGGTGGAAGCCATGGCTGAGGGGTTGGAGCAGATCGCAACCCTGCCCGACCCTGTAGGGGCAATCAGTGATCTTGTCTATCGCCCTTCGGGTATTCAGGTGGGCCGCATGCGCGTGCCTTTGGGTGTGATTGGCATGATTTACGAATCCCGTCCCAATGTAACCGCCGATGCGGCAGGGCTTTGCCTAAAATCGGGCAATGCAGTGATTCTTCGCGGTGGCTCCGAGGCCATTCATTCCAACCGGATGATTGCGGCATGCCTGCGCCGCGCCATGGTGGAAGTCGGTTTGCCGCAGGATGCCGTGCAACTCGTGGATACCACGGATCGCGCACTGGTCGGCGAAATGATCCGGGCGGATGCATTCGTGGATGTGATTATCCCTCGTGGTGGCCGGTCGCTGACCGAACGCATCGCTGCCGAAGCGAGTGTGCCCGTCATCAAGCATCTGGATGGCATCTGTCACGTGTATGTGGATGCCGCGGCTGACCTGAAAATGGCACTTAAGATCGCGGTGAACGCCAAAACCCAGCGGGCTGGCGTATGCAATGCCATGGAAACCTTGCTGGTTCATCAGGCGGTTGCCGCAACGTACGTACCTGATGTCGTGGCGGCCATGCATGAAAAGGATGTGGAGATCAGGGGCTGTGAGCAGACGCAAAAGTTGGTGAAGGGCATCCGGAAAGCCTGCGAAGAGGATTGGGCGACGGAGTATCTTGCGCCGGTACTCTCTATCCGTGTTGTGGAGGATATGGATGCCGCGATTGCCCATATCGAACAATATGGATCAGATCACACGGACACCATTGTGAGCGAGGATTACAGCGCCGGGCAGCAATTCCTGCGTGAGGTGGATTCGGCATCGGTGATGTGGAATGCCAGTACGCGCTTTGCGGACGGCTTCGAATATGGTTTAGGTGCAGAAATCGGTATTTCCACGGGCCGCCTGCATGCGCGTGGACCAGTGGGTCTGGAAGGATTGACGACGCAGAAATGGATTGTGCTGGGTCATGGCGAGGTGAGGGAATAGGCACACATTATATCGGTATTTTTGGTGGCAGTTTCGACCCGCCGCATATTGGCCATGTGGCACTGGTTGAAACCGCATTCGCCGCTCTGGGATTGCCTGAAATATGGGTCATTCCCGCCGGGAATCCCGTACATCGCCGGCTGTCGGGGTACGCAAGCCCCGAAGTTCGGTTACATTGGCTGGAACGTATTTTTTCAGCACACCCGAAGGTTATGGTTCAGGATTGGGAGATTCGGTGTGAGAAACCGGTGCCGACAATCAATACGCTTCGCCATATCCGGAACCGGTTTCCTGATTGCAATCCCATTTTATTATTGGGTGCGGATGCCTTTGCGGGTATGAGTCATTGGGTGGAATACCCGGAATATTTTGCGCTGTGTGATGTAGCAGTATTTGACCGGGCAGGATGCACTTGCGTGCAGCAGCACGGATGGAAGATGGTCAGTATCGAACGGTGGAAGCAGGAAGTGGGAAGCGGCAGACTGTTATGCGTGAAGCACAAATTGCCGGATGTGTCGGCGACAGCTGTGCGCAAACAGATAGTGGCAGGAAAATCGCTTGCGGAGATGGTTCCCGAATGTATACGTGGGGAAATCGAACAGGCTTATGGCAGGAGCGGATGTGGAAGCAATAGTTGAACAGTTAACCATGGATGTGGTGCAGGCAATAGAAGATAAGAAAGGCATTGATCCACTGGTCTTGAATGTGCAGGGGCGTAGTGCGATTACTGATCGTTTTGTGCTGGCATCGGGGCGCAATAGCCGGCAGTTGAAGGCGATGGCGCAGGCGGTGGCGGGAATAGCACATCAGCATGGCATGTCCGCCCATATTGAGGGGCTGGAAGCGGCCGAATGGCTGCTGATTGATCTTGGCGATGTGGTGGTGCATCTGTTTCTTCCTGATGTGCGGGAGACGTTTCAGCTTGAACGGTTGTGGGCTGCGCCGGAACGGCACGGAGAAGTCGGCTAGGACGTCATTCGAATGAAGTTGCGGTTGATTGTGGTGGGTAAGGGCGCTGTGGATCTGGCGGCGTATGAAAACCGCTTTCTGCAGCGTTTGAAACCCGTTGCTCCGTGTTCTATCCACGAATTACCGGAAGGCCGGGCCAAACAACCCTCTCAGCGGTTACAGGAAGAGGCGCGGTATATTCGCAGCCAGACATCCCGTTATATTTTGTTTGATGAACAGGGCAGATCCATGAGCAGTAGAATGTGGGCAGATTTTTTTGCACGCCAGTCCGGCGGTGCAATCGCGGATTTTGTAATTGGCGGATCAGATGGTGTGAATAATGAAATACGCTCAGCGGCGGAGGATGTGTGGAGCTTGTCGAAATTGACCTTGCCGCATCAATTGGCACGGGTTCTGTTCCTAGAACAAAGCTACCGGGCATTGATGATTCTTCGCGGTCACCCCTACCATCACGCATGAACTTCACCAGAAGATCACGTGGTATATCTATCAGTATTCTCATATTAGCCGGGGCCGTGTTTTCTCTACCGGCATGGGCAGCCAGCGATGTGCATGTTCAAATCAGGCAGATTCAGCAGGAACGGGCACATCTGAAAGCCTTGCGCGAGAAACTGGAATCCCGGCTTGGACAACTTGGACGATCGCTGAAAAAGCTCGATCGGGCATTGGTCCGGGCCAGTTCGGATACCCGGCAAGCTGCCGCAGCAGTGCGGCAGGCGGATGTGCGTCTTGCTGATTTGACTGCAAGACGATTAAAGCTGGAGCAACGGGTGGATATACTTAAACGCAGCATGATGCGTGAAGCCGCTGCCGCCTACCGCTATGCAGGAA
>BTQQ01000073.1:0-8553 GCA_036985955.1 Zetaproteobacteria bacterium
GTGTTGTACCGTACCAGTTCCTCCGGTGGCATGCTGCCGGGTTTAGCTTCCTCGAAATCCGGGGGACAAACTTCAAACGGGATCTGCAGGCGTTCGAGCAATATCCGGCGATAGGGTGACGTGGAGGCCAGAATGATACGCCTGGCATCATTCATCGCTGTTGCTGCTTTCCCATGGCGCAGCCTCTTCACCGACGACACGGTAATCCTCATCGGCCCATTTTCCCAGATCAATCAGGCGGCAGCGTCCAGTGCAAAAGGGGAAGTCGGGATTTTCGCGTTGAACCTGCTTCTTGCATACGGGGCATTTAAATGACTTTTCCAATATTATTCAGGCGATGGGTACCAGCATGGCATGGTAGGGCACATCCGTCTGAACCGGAGTGGCCGCATGACCGGGAAGCCATGACTGAAAGCGTATCCGGATGGCCAGACGGTTACCGGAAATATCCGGAATAATACCTGCTTCGACTTGCTCGGGTGCCAAACCGACGATAACCAGGCCAAACTGGGTGCTACGATCAGGCAGAATTTGGTCGGAGCCTTCCGTGGCCAGCCGCCGTTCCCATTCGACATAATCGTGCAGCATGGCATGCAGGCTCATCACCACTTCAAATAATTCCTGAAGGTGCTCGTGTAGATGCTGCCGTCTTTCCGTGCTTTGCCACAGCAACGGAAGCGCCTGTGGCAGATTGCGTTGATGCCCCAGCCAGTCGTGTTTCTTCAATGCATTCAGCCAGACTTCAATCAGTGCATCCGATGCCAGCATGCGCGATGCACTGTCCATGCCGCAGCGCAGGGTTTGCACATGCTTTCCAAGCGTTTCACAGGAATCCATGATTTTATCACGGAACCTGGGATGTTCCTCTGCCAGACTCTCCAAATGCGTCTGCATGGCGGCCAGCAGACCAATAACTTCGGGCAATGCGGGTCTTCGCCCCTGTTCTCCGGACAGCGAAATGCGTACATCCGCACAGGCCTGGAGCCATTTGTAGGCTTGCCCTTCCCGCTCAGCTTCGGCGAGGCACGAGAGCCCGTCGCGCAATTGCAGGAAGGTTTGCATGCGCGGGCTTAAGGGAAAGGAAAATCGGATCAGATCGCTCATATACTCCCGAATGCTCTAAATGGAGCGGGTGAAGGGAATCGAACCCTCGTATTCAGCTTGGGAAGCTGCTGTACTGCCATTGTACTACACCCGCCTGTGTCAACATGGATGGCCATGCATCATAGGTGCGAGCGCGAACACTGCAAGCATGCAGTCCTCAGGAAGTGGCTGGCTGGATGCCAAAACGCTGCATCCATGCATCAACTTCGGCAGCGATTCTGGCATAGACCTGGCGAAAGGCATTTTCATCCCGCCCCATGGGGTCGGCAACGGGTTCTCCGCCTGACGGCTGGGACAGCAGAAACACCTTTCCGATACAGGCAGGCCGGATTTTTGAGATATGCTGCCGTTGCCCTGCATCCATCACCAGCACTATGCCAGCACGATCCAGATCGGTACCCAGCAGGGGCTGGGAAACATGTGAAGCAAGGTCAATATTGAATTCCGAAGCGACCTGTTGCGCTTCCTTTGGCGGGCGCTGATTGGGAAGGGTCAGCAATCCGCGGCTGAACACCTCCGCTTCCACCCCGGCAGCCTCAAACTGCTGCCGCAAATAGGCTTCGGCAAAGGGGCTTCGGCAAAGATTGCCAGCGCAGATGGTCAGGACAGGTGAGGGTAACAGCATAATTGAACGCGGAACGTTAACTCTGACGGGGTGGCAATAACCAGATGGCCTGCCCACTTTCCGTATGGATTCTATCCAGCATTTTCCGGTGGGCTTTTATTTCAACTTCATCCAGTGGCGGGGCATCCCGGCGCATCATATTTGCAGTCTCGGCCTGTTCCGCTCTGCTCCGCGTGCTTTCCGGAAACTGAACGAAGGTTCCGGCTGCCTGTGCCTCGGCATCCATGCCAAGCGAAAATTGCCGGCCGCCGGTCATGGCCAGGTAAACCTCGGCGAGTAATTCGGCATCCAGCAGCGCACCATGCAGGGTGCGCTGCGACCGGTCGATATGGTAGCGGTCACAGAGTGCATCGAGACTGTTGCGTTGTCCGGGATGCCGTTTACGGGCAAAGCTCAGTGAATCAATCACCGGCACTTGCGCCATATCCGGCAAACCCGCAAGGCGTAATTCGTTCATCAAAAATCCCAGATCGAAGGATGCGTTGTGGATGACCAGAGTTGCGTCCCCGATGAAGGACAGAAACGCCTCGGCTATATCCGCAAATTTGGGCGAATCTTTTACGTCCGCATCGCTGATACCATGGATGCGAACGACTTCTTCGGGTATGGGTCGGCCGGGATTGAGGTAGTGATGGAAGGATTTACCCTTTTGAATTTTTCGCTTGGAAACCCTGATGGCTCCGATTTCCACCATACGATCGCCATGCAGGGGCGAAAGCCCCGTGGTTTCGGTATCCAGCATGATGAGTTGCATGGTGAGAGTATATGCAACCGGGGCATTTTGAGAACCTGTTATTTAGCCTGCTGCAATGGCCTCTCCGAATCGAACCATCTGCCGGGCAAGTGGATCAGACGTTCGATAAAACCTGATTCCGGCAGGCCCGCGTCTTCCGGACTGACCGACTCGACTTTGGCGTTATATAATGGGCCATAGGCATGATACACCTTGCGGAACACGCTTTTGGCCGGTCCCAGAATGAGATCACGCAACAACGGGATCATGCGCAGAAAGGCGTCCAGCTTCGGCAGTGGGCGCACGGTCATATACAAATCAATGTTTCCGTCCGCGAGACTGAGCTTGCCGCTTCCAGCCATATCCAGCGCTGATGCGCGTATGGCAAGCTGGTTGATGTTGGCTGTTTCGCCATTGATGGCGCCTTCCAGTTGCAGGCGCTCATAAGACATGCCGATGCCGGAAGTATCCTTGCGTTTGCCAGTCAAAAATTTGGGCAGGCCGGTCAGGCCCAGCGCCGACAGCAGTTTGGTCATGGTGCTGTCTTCCACCAGCAGGCGGCCATTATCGGAGCGCAGCCTGAGCCTTCCGTTCATGCCGTTCCACCAGGGATGATCGGGATGAAGCAGCCCTTCGCCAGACCACAGAGCATGCACCGTGCCGCCTTCAAACAGCCGGGAGGCATCCAGGCGATGAATGATTTCACTGAAATCACCGCTGACGTTGGCAAATCCTCTCCAACGCAACCCGCCTCCGGATTCGGGCGATAGCGTGGCCGAAAGCGAGAGCGCCTGTCCGAGTAATTTTGCGGAAAGCTGACGTATATCCACCATGCCGTTTCCGGGAAGGCGGAAGAAGGCGCGTACATCACTGACGGAGAGTTGTGCCGCATTCAGTTTTTTGGCTTCCAGCAATCCGACGCCCTGCTGTGAAGAGGCGAACTGAACATGGACACCCTGTATGGATACGGCACCCCACTGAATCTGCCGGAAGAATCCCCGGAGCACCCATGCTTTGGAAGTATTGGCGGCGTCTGAAATATCCATAAGTTTAATGGTGGTTGGAATATGGTTTGGTAATGCTGCGCGATCCAGAAATTCGGAGCGGATATTGATTTCCAGTGGCGCGTCGTTGAAAGGGTTTACAATGTTAATGCTACCAGTAAAGGCGGGTGCCTGTATGGTACGTAAGCGCAGTCTCAAACGTGTGCTGTCGAGTGTTCCGTCACCTTGTATTTTGGGTGCGGCACCACTGCTTTCGATGTTCGTTATCCTGATGGTATCGTTCGACTTTTCTCCGGACACGGTAAGGAAATAAGGTTCCCCAACAGTCTTGTTCATGCCCAGAAAGTGCTGCCATGCCGTATCGTGGAAATCGAGATTCAGCCGCCATGAACGATCAAATGTCAGGTGGGCTCGTACCTGGCCCGCAGGCGCATCCAGTGGAATGCGGTACTGATCCACCAGTTTTGAGAAATCCGCAGCCGTTTGCAGGGACAGTTTTGTCAGTTGCCATGCATGCTGTTGATCCTGCCGCATGTCCAGATTCAACGTTCCCGTGAAAACATCGTGCTCGATATGCATGGATTCAAGCTTCAAATCACCTTTAGCATCCCAGCGCAAAACACCGTCTGACATACGGACGCGCCTGCCCATCACATCGGCCTGCCACGCCTTATCGGGCATAAGTTTCGCCGTTCCCTGTGAGGGGGCTGTGGCGTGCAAGGGCCAGCGCAATGAAAAGCGGGCTGTGGCCTGGGATTCCCGCCATACCAGTTGTGGTAACACACCGGTGCCGCGCCATGCCTGATAGCGGGCGATATCGACGTTGCCGCTGCCGTCTATATCAAACGCGATATGCTGCCAGTCACGTACCGTCATGGTTCCGTGAATTTCCCCAGCCTCGTGTGGTAACGTAGCATGGTTGACCTTCAGCCGAATACCCTGTTCATCCATATCGGCAGTGGCCTGTAGATGCCGGAGTTGTTCGTTTGGTGTTGCCAGAGGGATGGCGGCATCATGAATCTGCGCATGCATGCGGAAACGGCTTTGCCTCCATTGCCTGATTTCGGGGATTTGCCACGGGCTGGTTTGGGCAACGGTGATTTCGCCTCCAAGTTGCCGAATTTCACCTTCCCGGATGCCTGCAAGCCATTGCTGCCATGCCGCGTTGCCCAGGAGTTTCAACCATTTGGCGAGCACCGGCAGCTGAATCGTTCCCGAGCTGATTTTCATATGCAATGTTTCATCCTGCCATTCACCAGCCATATGCAACTCATTGGCGCCCGAGCGCCAGTTAAACGTCTCCCATTCAAGCCGGGTTACGCTGGATATACCATCTTCGGCACGCAGACGTACTTTGGTTTCAATAGCGTTGAAGGCAAGCCAAGGCAGTCCGTCCGCTTGCATGATATGTGCGCCCTCGGCGGAGGATAATGATGTCTGCAAATGCCACAGTTGTTCTGCCGGATTGTGTTGCAGGGCGATTTCACCGCTGAAGTTTCCTTGCAGGCGCATGCGCCATGGTGTGGGGAGCCAGTTCAGGTCATGGAAACGGGCGCGCAAATATGTTGGCTCACGGGCTTCATTCCATGTCAGGTCCAGGTCCGATCCGGGGAGTTGTATAGACAGTCTGCGATTTGGCCCGTCCAGATGCAGATTCAGGTGTTCAAGACGGATAGAAAATGTTCCGTATGTTAAACGCAGATCCGTATCTTCCATACTGAGTTTGCTGGAGGGAGGCATCCATTTTTCTGTTTGGGCTTGTTCGGGGATATGTAGTTTGATGACACCCTGACGCACATTGATACTGATGGGTCGGAGATGGCCTGTCAGCATCTCCCATGTGGACAGGCGGATAGCCAGATTAGCCCCGGAGACACGGATTTGTCCTCCCCGACCGGTGAAACTGACGTCATCTACCTGCAACCACGTATACCCGGCCCAGCGCCAGGACAGGTGTCCAAGGCGCAATTCCTGAAGATCCAGCCGCTGTTTGAGTATGCTTTCCAGTTCCGGACGCATCGTATCGAGCGGTGGTGCATGCCAATACAGCCATGCACCAAGGATGACGAGGCATAAGGTGAGCAGTAACAGAATGCGCCGGCATGCGGCGAAAACAGGGCCTAGTTTACGCAGCATAAATGCCGCGGCAGTATTTATGGATAGTCCAGGTTAACTCTCGGCCTTGTCCTGTTCTTTCAGCTTTTCAACCTGCTTTTTCAGATCACCGAGAAAGCCGTCAATACCCTTTTGGCTGACTGCCTGTTTGAAGTCGGAGCGGAAGGTGCTAACCATGCTGATGCCCTCCACTTTGATGTCGTAGACCCGCCAGCCACTTTTTTTGTGTACCAGTTTGTAGCGAACCGGGGTTCTTTTTTCGGCATCAATAACCTCGGAATTAACAATAGCAATGCGCCCCTTGGTTTTGACTTTCCCGAACTCAACCGTCTGGTCATGATATTCGGACAAACGATTGCCATAAGAGCGTTCGAGCAGTTCACGGAAAGTATCCACGAAATCGGTGCGTTGCGCCTCGTCCATTTTCCTCCATGGTTTACCCAGCGAACGTTTGGCCATTTCCCGGAAGTCAAAATATCCTTTCACGGCCTGACGGATGGACTCGCGGTCTTTTAGCGTAATGACATCCTTGTTCTGCCGGGATTTCAGTGCATGAATTACGCCGTTCACGGCGGTTTCGACGACTACTTTAGGGGTATCGGGTTCGGCAAAGCCATACGCAGGGAGGACTATTGCCAGAGCGAGTGAAAATAGAAATTTCTTTAACATATTCGATCTCCGTTAGGTTATGAATAGCCAGAGTTAAATCTATCTCCGGCTGAAGATACGGTACAGGGGACTGGCCGCACCCATTGGGCGGAAATATACGCCGGCTTTTATTTTTTCTTACTGTTGAAAATATACTTGGACACCAATCCTTCCAGGCTGATGGCCGATTCTGTTTCCTCGATCATATCTCCATCTTTCAGATAAGTGTCGTCACCGCCCTGGGAGAGGCGAATGAAGCGGTCTCCGATGATGCCTTTGGTACGGACCGAAGCAATCACATCCGATGTCAGTTTGACGCCATCATGAATGCGCAGGTCAAGCTCCGCCTGGTCATCCTTGGTCAGGCGGACATTGTCCACTCGTCCCATAACCACACCGGCGATCATGACATCAGCGCCTTTGCGGATACCGCCTATATCATCAAAATCAGCTGTTACGACATAACCCGATGCGCCCAGCCCACCAACCTCTCCAAGTTTCAGGGCCATGTAGAACATACCTGCAATGCCAATGAATACAAAGATTCCAACGGCGATTTCCATACGTTTATATTCATTCATGCTTTTGCTCCAATGTTGTTTTCACAGGAAAAACGATGTGAGGATATAATCCAGGATCAGGATGCCAACCGATGAAAGTACGACAGCCTGCGTGGTGGCTTTGCCCACGCCCTCTGTAGTCGGTGTGGCACGGTAGCCGATATAGGTGCAGATGACGCCGACCAGGAAACCAAACCCAATCGCTTTCACCCAACCGGCATTGATGTCATGCGTGGTGACTTTGGCCTGCATTTCAGCAATAAATGCACCCGGATTCACGCCCAGCAAGTCCACGCCGACGATGTATCCCGCGCCCATGCCGATGAGATCAAAAAGTGCAATGAGCAGGGGCAATACCAGCGTGGCGGCAATGATACGCGGCATGATGATGCGTGCGCGGGGGTTCACCGCCATCATTTCCAGCGCATCTACCTGTTCGGTGACGCGCATGATACCGATCTCCGCTGTGATGGCAGAACCGGCGCGAGCGGTAAGCATCATGGCGCCCAGCACGGGTCCCAATTCACGAATAATCGCCAAAGCGATGCCTGCTCCGAGCATGGATTCGGAACCGAATTTGGCCAGCGTGTAATAGCCCTGAAGTGCCAACACCATACCGGTGAAGGCGCCGGTCAGTGCAATAATCATCAGTGACCCGACGCCAATATTGAACATTTGTATGATGATATGCCTGCCCTGCCAGGGAGGATTGGCTACCAGACCCAGGGAGGCGGAGCTTAACGTAGCGGCATCGCCCAGTTTACACAGTATGCGCAGGAATCTGCGTCCCAGGCTGCCGAATGTTGCGATAGCCATATTCATGGGGCCAGCCTGACGGTTCCAGGCTTATGCATCAAATCATCTATGTAGGAAGTGGTGCTACGCGAAAATGGAATGGGGCCATCGGGGCTTCCTTCGATAAACTGCTTGACGCGCGCGTCCGTGCTGTGCCGGATTTCGTCTGCGGATCCTTCGGCAATCACACACCCCTGCCACAACAGCACCACATGATCGGCAATGGATAGTCCTGCTTTCACGTCATGGGTGACGACCACCGAGGTATGATGTGTTTTCTCGGTCAGGTTATGAATCAGGGAGGTAATGACGCCAGCGGAAATCGGATCCAGTCCGGAGGTCGGCTCATCGAAAAACACGATAGCCGGATCCATGGCAATGGCGCGGGCCAGAGCCACGCGCTTGGCCATGCCGCCGGAGAGTTCGGATGGCATCAGGTGTTCCATACCACGCAAGCCCACCTGTTCCAGTTTCATGGTGACAATGGTACGAATCACCTCTTCGTCGAGGTCGGTGTGTTCATGCAGGGTGAAGGCGACATTGTTGTAGACATTCAGCGAATTGAGTAAAGCCGAGTATTGAAAGACCATGCCCATGGATTCACGCAGTTCATACAGGCGTTTGCGCGGCATGTGGACAAAGTCTTCTTCCTTGTACCGGATTTCACCTGAAGTCGGGGGCTCCAGACCGGCGATCAGGCGCAACAGCGTGGTCTTGCCGGAGCCGGAGCCGCCCATAATCACCGTGGTTTTATGTTCGCGCACATGAATGTCCACCCGATTCAATGCGGGTACGGAACCATATTTTTTGCAAAGCGATTTGCAGTGAATCAAGCCATTTACCTTCCCGTTCGAGATACCGGAGCATTCATTGAAGCTGCAGCCTAGCGGATAACTTGGACGCGGCAAGGTGTTGCCATATTACAACATAGTTCAGGGGAAGCTCCGAGCCGGGCTTGAAGTTACTAAT
>BTQQ01000074.1:0-8362 GCA_036985955.1 Zetaproteobacteria bacterium
GAAATGCGAATCGTGTCGCCAATCCCGTCGGCTAGCAGTAATCCCAGCCCGATGGAGGATTTGACTGTGCCGCCGAACCGGCTGCCGGCCTCGGTAATGCCAAGATGAAAGGGGTAGTCCACTTTTTCAGCCAGCTTTCGGTATGCACAAACGGTCATGGGGATGTTGCTGGCTTTGAGGGATACCTTGATATCATGAAAATCCATGTCCTCAAGGATGCGGATATGGCCCAGAGCCGATTCAACCATGGCGTCGGCGCAGGGCTCGCCATACTTCTCCAATAAATGTTTTTCCAGCGATCCGGCATTGACGCCAATACGGATCGAGATATTGCGTTCCTGCGCGGCCTTGACGACTGTTTCAACACGGTCGCGGGTGCCGATATTTCCCGGGTTCAATCGCAGACCGTGTACACCCGCATCCAGCGCCGCCAGCGCCATGCGGTGGCTGAAATGAATGTCAGCGATGATGGGTACCGGGGTTTGGTTCAGGATTTCGGACATCGCCACGGCTGAATCCGGGTCAGGTACCGAAACACGCACGATATCAGCGCCCGCTTCGGCCAGACGACTGATTTGCGCCACTGTCGCATCAATGTCCGTTGTTGGCGTGTTAGTCATGGATTGTACGGCGATGGGAGCCTCACCACCAATGACGATGTTACCAACATGTACAGGCCGGGTTTTCCGGCGGGGTTTCAGGATGGTATCACGCATGATGCGCTTGGGGCTATAGTCATGTGGACGGTACTATTTTTTTGCCAGGTGTTTTTTCATGATTGTTGTCCGTATCAGCTTTGCTGCGCAGGATACGGAGGCGTTCTTGCAATTGTTGGGCTCGACGGAGGCTGTGCGCGTACTCCGTGTTGCCGGGACGCAGTGCAACCGCCTGACGCCAGTGTTCCACTGCCTGATCCAGATGTTCCAGACGGAAGGCAATACGGCCTGCCTTGAATGCAGATGCTGCCTGCCTGTCCAGATTTCTCTCGATGGTCCTCAGGAAACGGTCTGCATGTTTCCCCCCCTCACGCTGATAGACCACGACATATCTTTTTGCTTTTAGCCATTCATCATTCTTTATCAGTTTCCGGATGGCTGCAGCGCTTACGGTTTTCGGTGCCGTAACGGGTCTTCTTTTGGCCATGGGCTGGTCAACAGGACGGACATGCAAATCCTTGGGCAGGGCTTTTTTGACTTCTCCCATCAGGGTTTTGCCCTTGTCAGAATCGGGCCGCAGTCGGTTGAACGATTCGATTTCCACATAAGCTACTTCCGGATAGCCCTCCCGCATTTCACGCTTGGCTGCAAGGTAGGCATCCCTTGCACGGGACAACATCCGGTTTTTCATCTTTTCCCGTTGGCGAGAGAAGGGGGTATCCTGGGGAGGCAATCCTTTTGGTGCGTCATATTGGTTGAGCGAACTTAGCAGTTGCTCGTCTTCTTTGCGCCGCTGGATAATCAGCTTGTCCATGCGAATCTGCCGCATGCGTAAATCCATACTGCGGGCTTTCTTTAACAAGGCGGCATTGCTGATGGAAAAGCTGGCTGCTTGTGCATACAAGGCTTTGGCTCGGGACCATGTTCCGGCTTCTTCAGCGCGATTTGCTGCGTTGACATAGTGTCTGAGTAGCCGCAAACGTGCCGGCTCAATCTTTTCCTTCAGCAGAGCTCTGGCATTTGCATAATCAGGGCGGGATTTATCCATATGGAAAACAGTATCTCTTGCTTCCATGATGCGCCCCGCCTTGTAGTCCCGGAGCACTGATTCGTAACCATACAAAAAAGCCAAGGTTCGGGATTTTACAGACAGTGTACAAGCGGAAAAAGTGCCCATGCACAGCACCAACAGCAATCCACGGGCAGTAAATAAACGCATGCTAGTGCCCCCTCCCGTAAATTCGTGCACCATCAGAGCCGCCCCAAGGAGCCAAGGCAAGGCGCGTCCCGAAGGCAATGGCGCGCCCTTGGCGAGGGGCGCAACGCCGCATTGGCTCCTTGGGGCGGCTCCCTTCGGGCGAGCGGTTGCGTTGCACTCGTTTGCATTGGCCACAGCCAGTTCCGCACTCGCGCGCCTTGCCGCACATCCCGCCAGAACTCGCTGATAGTGCACGAATTTACGGGAGGAGGCACTAGATATCCCCCACAACTTGCCGCACATCGGATGGTAAAGTCAGGTCGAAGGCAAGGGCGATAGCATGTCTGATGTTTGTCTGTATTTTTTCATCTGTTACCCTGATATAGCCACACCTCATGGGTTCACGGATACCCTTGATATCTTTTTCACCAATGCTGTCAAAACTAAATCCTGAACCTAATGCGTCAAAGGTAAGGCGTGTAAGTGCTACCTGATTGCCTTCGCCTATGCCGCCCATGCGTGATGCCATATTAACGGCATCACCAATCACCGTATATTCAAGTCGTTCGGCAGCGCCAATATTGCCGACGATGACCTGCCCACTGTTGATCCCGATGCGAAAAGCAATCGGTTCACCGGATTGACGCAAGATGCCCAGTTTACTGCAGGCTTTTGCCATCGCCAATCCTGCCTTGGCCGCGTGCCGGGCATGCTGTACGTCTTCATGCGGATGGTTGAATACCGCCATCACGGCATCACCGATATATTTATCCACATGGCCGCCATAGTAGTCAATGATGCGGTGAAATACTTCAAAATGCTGGTTTAACACATCCACCACTTCTTCGGTGGAAGTGGATTCGGAAAACGACGTGAAGGAAACCATGTCCGCGAACAGGACAGTAACCTCCTGCCGACGGTTTTTGGATTGCGTGACACCTTCATCAAACACCTCAGCGACCAGTTTCGGATTAAGATAACGGCCAAAGATGTCACGAATTTCCTCCTTGTGCGCCAATTCTCCAACCATGTTATTGAACTGCTTGGTCGCATCAGTGATCTCATCATTACCCATGAGTGGCAAGCGAATGCTGTAATCGCCAAAAGCCACATGCTCGGCTGCCTGCGCCAATGCCTCAATAGGTTTGCTCATGCGGCCCGCAATCCAGTATACCGCAAGACTGGCCAAGACGATGACCGTGATGGAAGTCAGCGCCATGCGTGTCACCAGCTGGCTGGCGAGTTCCTCCCATGCTTTTTCAGAATAGCGCACGGCAATGGTGCCGACTTCTGTTCCAGCATATTCGATTTTTTTAACAAGCCACAAGTGTTCCGCAGGCAACCGCATCGCCTTGTTTTTTGCGATCATTTTGTGCAACAGAGGATCGTCTACACTAATGTTGCCATAATGCTGGTCCTCTCCATTGGGATATTCGATATGTGCGCCAAGCACCGCCGGCACTTTTTTAAGAAAACCGGATACGATGACATCAACCTCGACCTTGCTTCCGGCCAGCACCGGCAGTTTTAGCTCGTCGCCAAGGCGTTCCACCATCACCTGCGCTTGCGCTGACTGACTGTCCAGCCATGCATCGCGTTCCAAGTCGAGAATAATCAGCGATACTGTCAGCACAGCCACGGATACGGTGAAACTTACCAGTATGGTCCAGCGCCAGCGTATGGGGAAGCGTGGCAGAGCTTCTTCCTGTTCGAAATTTTGCTGTATATGCGTATCCGGTTCCGGCATGAGGTTACTCTATCGAATTCCTTTCCGTGAGCAACGCATGGTGGAGTGATGAACACGATTCATGAAAAATCCCGGTTAAACTTTATCGGTCAGCTGTTCCGCCACCTGCAATACAATTTCTCCCTGCCTCTTTGGCCTGGTACAAATATCTATCGGCAAGATGGAGAAGGTTCTCGGCCTCTGTTTCAACAGATGCGTTGGCAGCACCGGGGGAAAATTCGGCGACACCGGCCGAGAAACTGACGGGAATACGGGATCCATCCGGTAAAGTAACGGATCCGGCCACAACATTTGCAAGCCATTTTTTTGCCGCGATGGTGGCTTGGGCTCCAGGCGTATGTGGCAGCAACACAAGAAACTCCTCACCGCCCCACCGCCCGAGAACATCTGTATCCCGGATGCTCGACTGGAGGGTATTCACAATACTTTTGAGTACGGCATCACCGGCTGGATGCCCATGAGTGTCGTTGACTGATTTGAAGTGATCCAGATCTATCAACACCACGGAATAAGGAAAGCCATAGCGCCTGGATTGAGCGATGCCTTCATTCATAGCAGAGAGCATGTGGCGACGGTTATAAGCGCCTGTCAGCGGATCATGAGTGGCTTCAAAGAGAAGTTTCTCCTTTGCATCCTTCAGGCGATTGACCATCTTCAGAATCAATTTGGCTTCCAGCCCACCGATCACACCACCGACACCGAGAATGCCAGCTGCCACATCTTCCACCATTTCATTGCCCGTGAGATTAAAGGCAATGCATGGCGTGCAGCTTTTGATTGCCTCTTCGATATCATGGTAGGTGGGGATGCCATTTTCTTTGGCCAGGAGCATGGCCGGAGCATCCGGATGCCTGTCCACGACGCCAACAACTTCCACCAATTCTTCGTTTTGTAGCATTTCCAGTATCGCAGAGCCTGCCTGGCCTCCACCCAGAATCAATGCGCGGTTAGGACTTTCCTTTGACTGGACCATTTCCACTCCTGTCCCGTTATTGGCGGTGCAAGGATAATTCAGGCTAGAATATGCCACTTTTCAAGGAGAAATGCATGCCTGACACACGCAAACTGGATGCAAAGCAGAAAAAACAGCTCAAACAGGCTGCTCACCATTTAAAGCCCGTCGTACGTATCGGGCAGAAAGGGCTTACGGAAAATCTTATTTGTGAGACGGATACCTGCCTTGCACGGCACGAACTGATTAAGGTGCATGTGGCGGCAGGGGACAGGCAGGCGCGTTCCGATATGGCTGAAAGGCTGGCTGATGCCACCCATGCGGCTTTTGTACATCAGGTTGGCAAGGTATTTGTGCTATACCGTCAACGCAAGGATGCTGATGACTGATTACGAGCAACGGATTCGGGGCATCCTTGAAAACACATTTTGTCCGGCACTGCTTGAAATTGAGGATGAATCATGGAAACACGCGGGACATACCGGTGTGCACACGCACGGTGGCGGGCATTTCGTGGTGCGTATTGTGGCTACGTGTTTTAGAGGAAAAACAAGGGTCGAACGGCATCGCATGGTGAATGAAGCGCTGGGAGACGCATTTGAAGCCGACATTCATGCGCTGTCGATTAAGGCCAACACACCTGAAGAAGCAAGTTAGGACCTGTTCACATAAAATCCTGGATTTTATGTGAACAGGTCCTAGTGGCTTTCCGCTTCTTTTTCCTGGCGGAAGACTTCGGCATTTTTACCAATAATCACCAGCAATATCAGGGAATAAATAAATGTTGACAGCAAAATAACGCCAATGACTACAGCCTTGAACATTTCCAGATGTGGGAAGGAGGCCGGGATCATCGTCAACATCACAATGGACAATCCGCCCTTGATTCCGGCAAAGGTCAGCACGCCCCACCAGCGAAAATTAATATTGGTCATTTTGGTGGTCTGCTTGGTAATGATAGCAAATTTGGCCATCATCAGCGCCCGGATTACCGTGGTGGCAAGGAACATCACCAGGATCTCTTTTTTATATTGTACTAACAAATCTATCCGAACAATTTCCGCCATGGCGACAAACAGCATGGTATTGGCGACTAGCGCCAGCAATTGAATATCCTCCTTGGTGCGTAAATGCCGCTGCTGTTCTGCTACAGTAACCTTAATTTTTACCAGAGCGGAATCAATCAGACGCCTTGACGGTTGTTCCTGAGCGGATTCCTGCCGCAAATCATTTTCTTCCCGGCTCAGACGGGTTTCTTCATCATTAATTTCCTTGGTCATCCAGTGATTCACGGTCACCGTTGCGAAAATACAGGACAGAATACCGGACAGATGTAGATGCGAATGTGCGCCAAGCAGATTAAGCAGGGCGTAAAAATGCTCGGCCAGCGTGAATGCGCCATAGCCTGTGAGAACCAGAACCATCATTTCGGCGATCCTGTTTTCAGTGGTCTTCAACGCAACCAGACCGATATAACCAATGCCTGTTCCCATGACTGCCGAGCCCAGCACGACAATCATGCTGATTTCTCCGACGTATCCGGCTGTAATGTTGCCACCCTCAAGTGCGTACAGGCCAATGAATACGAATACAATCAGTGCGGTAGCATCATTAAACAGGCTTTCACCTTCGGCCAATATCTTGAGACGGTGAGGTAACTCGAATCGGGAAAAAATACTGATCACACTGACGGGGTCAGTAGCCAACACCATGGAAAAAAGAACAATGATGGCTGCTACGGATAAATGGTATTGGCCAAATAACCAGTCACCAAGAAAAATGGCTGCAATGATAGACAATGCAACGGCTACCACCGCCAGGAAAAAGAGACTCAGAGCATGTTCTTTCAAATCCGCTACGCTTAATTCCAGAGAATCGGAAATGAGCAGGATGGGAAGTAGCGCCAACACCAGTGCAGCGAAATGGTTGGCATCTTCTGCAATGCCGATTTCGGGCATCAGTATGTATAATCCGAATGACAGGGTGATGAGCGACAGGGGGGAAGGGATGTTGAGTTTGTCTTCAATTTGCAGCGCCAGATATAAAATAGCTGCGACTGCCAGAACCGTTTCAATCATCGCTTACCTCCCGGGGAATGGACTCACAATGGCAATTGGGGCGCTACGTTATGGTACAAGCACATTCAGGGCCAGATTGTCTAGGATATGATCAGGCTGCGAAAACTACTGCCACAACAAACAACAGATACAAAAAAGCGTTGCCACACAATCCAATGGGTGACAGGTGTCCACGATACAGTAATAGTCCCAGCCAGATAATACCCGTGAAGGCCAATGCCACCGCAAGGCCCGCAAACACCTCTTCAAAACGCCATGGCATCAACAGCATGCCGATAGCCGGGATCATGGTTCCCTGGAATACCATGGCTCCGGTGATGTTGCCAAATGCCAATGTATCGCGGCCACGACGAATCCAGATGACTGAATTTACTTTTTCGGGTAATTCTGTCGCTATCGGTACGACCAACAATGAAACCACCAATGTGGAAACACCCAAAATTTGACTTAACTGTTCCGCACCATCCACAAAAAGGCGTGCGCCCCAAACCAGTACAGCCAGCCCCGCCAGGAGTTGGATAACGGCAGTCCATACATATTCGGGTAAAATATAACTTAGATACAAGGGGTTATCCGCCTCTGTAGCATGACCACTATCTACCAGAGATGCGCTAGCTTTGATCGTGGCCAATACATAGAAAAAATATATTATGAATAATATTATAGCGATGAGTACATGTGCATGCGGCCATGTGCCGGGCACGAAAGCTGCCAGCGCAACCAGCAAAAAAGCACACAGAAATGTGATGATGTCACGCTTTAATCCTGATACTTCAGGCTGTAACTTATTCACCCAACCACGCTTTCTCGCCGCAAAGATACCCATGATACCGAGGCTCAGGGTTGCCAGCATAAAGGGTGCCCCGAGTATGGCGCCCATGCCCACAGCCTCATTTACATGCTGTGCTGCGCCTCCGGCTAAAATGGCCACAACTGGCACAATCGTTTCCGGCATGGCAGTGCCAACAGCAGCAAAGATAGAACCGGTTACACCTTCGGAAACACCAAAACGTTCACCGATAAATTCCAGTGCATTAGTAAATGCCTGTGCGGCTACGAAGACCAGTACCAGTGCCGTAATCAGTAAGGCGAGGGAGTCCCACATGGATAATTGTTTTTGAAAGGCGTTATTGCCGGTCAAATATTGAGATTAAATCTACTATCAGAGCCGCTTCCCCGTAATATAATGCAGCATTGAAATGTGCTTCTTGTTCATGTCACGGATGACCTTGGAGGAATAGAAGAGCATATAGGCTACCAGCGCATATACGAGTTCCTGATGGTCTGCCATCAGTTGTGAAAGGCCATCACGCGTGACTTTATACACCACGCAATCCTGCTTGGCGGTCACATGGGCGCTGGCGGCTTCTTTTGTGAGGAATGTCATTTCGCCAAACAAAGCACCCTCGTTTGCCCCGGCGATGTGCAGGCGCTCGCCATTGACGTCGGTTTCCACATCGGCCGTTCCCGAACGCAGAATATAGAGTATTCCGCCGGGTTGTCCCTGGGAGACAATCGTTTCACCCTTGGCAAAGTCTCTGGTTGTCATGACCGCATCCAGTGCGCTGCGATCGTCCTCGCCCAAATTACGATCCAGAATTTCCTTTCCAAGCCAGTCGAAATCAATGCTCATGCCGCCCTCCTGTACTCGTTCCGCAGTCAATGCCAAGCATGTTTTTAGTGTGACTGGACAATAGCCACTATGCCTGGAATTGCAATAGCATTGCCGCC